>NZ_JBEZNQ010000045.1:0-69012 GCF_040653315.1 Streptomyces sp. NPDC047981
CGTACGCCGAGCTGAAGCGGCTCATGGTCGAGGGCGGCATACCCGCCGACAAGATCGCCTTCGTCCAGGACGCCAAGAAGTCCGGCAAGCCCGAGGCGACGCGCGGCCCGGCCGGCAGCGGCTGGCCCGCCAGGAGCAGCCCCGCGTCGACGAGCTCGGTGACCGTGTCGACGCGGATGACGCCGGCCTGCCGGAGCAGTTCGGAGACGGTGGCGTACGGGATCCGGGTGACCGGCACCCGGTGTCCCGGTGGGGCGCTCCCGCTGTGCCGCGCGCCCCTGACCACGACGACGGGCTTGACCGCGGCCGTGCGCCGGGCCAGCCGGGTGAACTTCCGCGGGTTCCCGATCGACTCCAGGTAGAGGAGGACGACGTCCGTCTCCGGGTCGTCGTACCAGTACTGAAGGAAGTCGTTTCCTGAGACGTCCGCGCGGTTGCCCGCCGAGATGAAGCTGGAGATCCCCGCGCCGTGCCGGTGCAGTCCGGCGAGGAGGGCGATCCCGATCGCGCCCGACTGAGTGAAGAGCCCGATCCGTCCGGCGGCCGGGAGCTGCGGTGCCAGCGAGGCGTTCAGCCGGACGTCGGCCGAGGTGGTGATGATCCCGAAGGCGTTGGGGCCGATGATCCGCATGCCGTACGAGCGGGCCTGCCGTACCAGTTCCCGCTGCCGGTCCCGGCCCTCGCCCGACCCGGTCTCCGCGTACCCGGCCGAGAGGACGACGAGGCCCCGCACCCCGTGCTCTCCGCAGTCGGCGACCGCTTCCGGCACCCGCTCGGCGGGGACGGCCAGGATCGCGAGGTCCACCGGTTCGCCGATGTCCCCGAGGGAACGGAAGGCCGGCACTCCGTCGATCGTGCCGGGCTCCTCGGTGAGCGCGCGGTTCACCGCGTACGTCCGTCCGGTGAAGCCGCCGTCGAGGAGGTTGCGCAGGACCGTCCGGCCGACCCCGCCGGGGGTGCGGCCGGCTCCGACGACGGCGACCGAGCCGGGGGTGAGGAGGCGCTGCACCGAGCGGGCCTCCGCCCGCTGTTCCCGCGCGCGCTGCACGGCGAGCGAGCGGTCGGTGGGTTCCAGGTCGAGGTGGAGCCGTACGGAACCGTCCTCGAAGCTCCGCTTCTGGGTGTAGCCGGCGTCCGTGAAGACTTTGATCATCTTGGTGTTGGCGGGCAGCACCTCGGCGGCGAACCGCCGGATGTCCCGCTCGCGCGCCACGGCCGCGATGTGTTCGAGCAGGGCGGAGGCCACGCCGCGACCCTGGTGGGCGTCCTGGACGAGGAAGGCGACCTCGGCCTCGTCGGCCGGCGCGGAGGCGGGCATGCCGCGGTCGTCGATCCGGTCGTACCGCACGGTGGCGATGAACTCGCCGCCGACCGTCGCCGCGAGGCCCACCCGGTCCACGAAGTCGTGGTGGGTGAAGCGGTGCACGTCCTTGGCGGAGAGCCTGGGGTAGGGCGCGAAGAAGCGGTAGTACTTCGACTCGTCCGAGACCTGCTCGTAGAAGCTGACCAGCCGGTCGGCGTCGTCGGCGGTGATGGGCCGGATGCGCGCCGTGCCGCCGTCGCGGAGGACCACGTCCGCTTCCCAGTGGTCGGGGTAGTCGTGTTCCGCTTGCTCCGGCCGTTCCGACGCGCTCTGCATGGGGCAAGCGTACGGCCGGGGTCCGACACGGGCACCGGTCGCGTGGCGCTTGTGCACCATGCAAGGTAGGGAGGACCGTACGGCCCCCCGACAGGGGTCGAAGGTCGGCGACGAGCATCCCGCAACCCGTGAGAGACTGGTCTAGACAACCCGCTTGAGACTTGAAGGGCAACACCATGGCTGAGCGCCGCGTCAACGTCGGTTGGGCCGAGGGCCTGCACGCCCGCCCCGCCTCCATCTTCGTCCGTGCCGCCACGGCCTCCGGCGTCCCCGTGACGATCGCCAAGGCCGATGGCAACCCGGTGAACGCCGCGTCGATGCTCGCGGTGCTCGGTCTGGGCGCGCAGGGCGGCGAGGAGATCGTGCTCGCTTCGGACGCCGACGGCGCCGAGGCCGCGCTCGACCGTCTGGCGAAGCTGGTTGCCGAGGGGCTCGAGGAGCTCCCCGAGACCGTCTGACGGATGCCCGGCCGGACCGAGGGTCCGGCCGCATTCACGGGAAGCCGCACACGCCGCGACGCCGGCGGGTGCGGCTTCTTTCATTCCCTTTTCTCCGGAGCGGCGGGCGAACGCCATCAAAATCCGCGCCGAATTCCGCCGTCTCCGGGCAGCACGAAAAAGCCCCTCGAATTCCCCTCTCTTTGTATACGGCCCGTTCGTTAATTCCGACCGCTCGCGGTGTTGACGACATGTTGCGAAGTCCTCACACGCCCGCGCGGGGGCCGGTCCGGGCGCTTCAGCCGGTGCAGCAGCAGGGAGCGCTCGGCGTGCAGCGCGGTCAGCGCCCGGGCCCGTTCGGCATCTCCGCGCGCCACCGCGTCCACGATCGCGCCGTGCTCCGCCCAGGCCTCGACCGGCTGGGCGGGGGCCTCGACGGCATACATCCAGGCGATCTTGTGGCGCAGCTGGGTGAGCAGGGCGGTGAGCGCGGGGCTGCCCGAGGCCTGGGCCAGGGTCTCGTGGAACCAGCCGCCGAGTGAGCGCAGGTCGTCCCCCTGGCCTCGCCTGGCCCGCTCCTGCCCCAGTCTGACCAGGCCCCGCAGCACCTTGAGGTGGGCCTCGGTGCGGCGCTGCGCGGCCCGGGCCGCGCCGAGCGGTTCGAGGAGCGAGCGCATGTCCAGGAGGTCGGCCGCCTCCTGCTCGGTGGGCTCGGCCACCTGGGCGCCCGCGTGTCGGCGGGTGATCACGAAGCCCTCGGACTCCAGGGTGCGCAGCGCCTCGCGGACCGGGACGCGGGAGACTCCGTACCGACGGGCCAGCTGCTCCTCGGTCAGCCGGCTGCCGCGCTCGAAGACGCCGGTGACGATGTCGTCCCGGATCGCCGTGCACACCGAGTGCGCGGGAATGCGCATGATCGACCTCCGCCTTAATACGCGCGAAACCGGTTGTCCGGCGACTCTATTGCAGCAGGGCGGTATTTCCGACGGCTCCTCGGGAATCATGGATATCTTTTGGTCAGCGAAAAGCCCCGGCTCAGTACGAGCCGGGGCTTTTCTGACGTGCGGTGCGGGTCGGGGGAACGTCCGGTCAGACGTTCACGCCGCGGGCGCGGAGGTACGCGACCGGGTTGATGTCCGAGCCGTACTCGGCGGTGGTGCGGGCCTCGAAGTGGAGGTGCGGACCGGTCGAGTTGCCGGTCGAGCCCGAGATGCCTATCTGCTGGCCCGGGGTGACGGACTGGCCGACGGAGACGCTGATGGCCGAGAGGTGCCCGTACTGGGTGTACGTGCCGTCGTTCATCCGGATCACGATGTTGTTGCCGTACGCGCCGCCCCAGCCGGCCTCGACGACGGTGCCGGAGCCGACGGAGACGACCTTGGTGCCGTACGCGGCGTGGAAGTCGACGCCGGAGTGGCTGCCGGAGGACCAGAGGGAGCCACCGGTCTTGTAGCCGGTCGAGACGTACGAACCGGCCACGGGGAGCTGGAAGGAGTTCAGGCGCTTGCGCTCGGCCTCGCGGGCGGCGCGCTCCTTGGCCTCGCGGATCTCCTTGGCGCGGGCCTCGGCCTTGCGCTTGGCCTCCGCCTTGGCGCGGGCCTCGGCGACGCGCTTGGCCTCGGCCTCGGCTGCCTCGCGCTCCTGCGCGGCGGCCTGGGCGTCGATCTTGTCGGCGAGGGCGTTGTCGGCGGCGACGACCTGGGTCAGGCCGGTGTCCTCAAGGGAGGGGGCTTCCGTGTCGGCGGCGAACGCCGGGGAGGCCAGGGTGCCGATGACACCGGCGGTCGCGAGGGTCGCGACTCCGGCGACGCCCGCGCGGCGGCGCGCCAGTCGGCTCGGACCACGATGCTTCCCGGTGGCACGGGTGAACGCCATGAAGTGGCTGATCCTTTCCTTCCTTCTCGCCTACCGGGTTAGCTGACGGGTTCGGAGCAGGAAGGTCTCCTACGGGCCCCTCCGCACGGATGCGAAGGCGTCCGATTCACCCCAGGGACTTCGTGTGGGTCCCCGGCTCCCCAGGCTCGCGCCTGACGGGGACTCGGCGATGACTGTCCGATGCCGCGGGCGCGGCGGGTGCAACTGGCGAACAGCCGGACCGACGCTATGCGGACCGTCTTTCAATCACCAAACAGACACGCCAGTTTGTAAGACATGCCACAGGACATACGAACACCCTCCCCACCAATACGGACATAGCGGAGGACCCCGACGTAACGTGACGTCGGGGCCCTCCGGTCGCTCCGTTCCGACGGCGGCGCGGAGCTGCCGAGGCGGGGCGTCGACAGCGGCGCACCGCCGCTCGATCAGCCGGTGACGACGGTGACTTCACCGATGCCGAGGGCCCGTACGGGCTCCTCGATCTCGGCCGCGTCGCCCACCAGGACGGTGACGAGCCGGTCCACCGGGAAGGCGTTGACGACGGCGGCCGTCGCCTCGACCGTGCCGGTCTCGGCCAGGCGCGCGTACAACTGCGCCTGGAAGTCGTCCGGGAGGTGCTGCTCGACCTGGTCGGCGAGGGTCGCCGCGACGGAGGCCGCGGTCTCGTACTTGAGCGGTGCCACGCCCACCAGGTTCTGCACGGCCACGTCGCGCTCGGCGTCCGTCAGACCCTCGGCGGCGAGGGTGCGCAGCACCTTCCACAGGTCGTCAAGTGCCGGGACGGTGTTGGGGGTGTCCACGGAGCCGCTGATGGCGAGCATCGAGGCGCCGTGGCCCGCGCCGTCGGAGCGCAGGACCTGACCGAAGGCGCGGACGCCGTAGGTGTAGCCCTTCTCCTCGCGCAGGACGCGGTCCAGGCGGGAGGTGAGCGTGCCGCCGAGGCAGTACGTGCCGAGGACCTGGGCCGGCCAGACGCGGTCGTGCCGGTCGGCGCCGACGCGGCCGATCAGGAGCTGCGTCTGGACGGCGCCCGGCCGGTCGACGATGACCACACGGCCGGTGTCGTCGGCCGTGATCGGCGGCATGGGCCGGGGCTCCGCGCTGTCCCCCGTCCAGGCGCCGAGCGACTCGGCGAGGACCTTGTCCAGGTCCACGTCGGTCAGGTCGCCGACGACCACGGCGGTGGCCGTGGAGGGCCGCAGGTGCTTCTGGAAGAAGGCACGGACGGCGGCGGCGTCGATGGCCGTCACCGTCTCCTCGGTGCCCTGGCGCGGCCGGGACATGCGGGACTCGGCCGGGAAGAGCTCCTTGGAGAGCTGCTTGGCCGCCCGGCGGGCCGGGTTGGCCGTCTCGTGCGGGATCTCGTCGAGCCTGTTGCGCACCAGGCGCTCGACCTCGGTCTCGAGGAACGCCGGCGCGATCAGGGCCTCGGAGAGCAGCCCGAGCGCCTTGGGGAGCCGGGAGACGGGAACCTCCAGGGAGACCCGTACGCCCGGGTGGTCCGCGTGCGCGTCGAGCGTGGCACCGCAGCGCTCCAGCTCGGCGGCGAACTCCTCGGCGGTGTGCTGGTCGGTGCCCTCGGAGAGGGCACGGGCCATGATCGTGGCGACGCCGTCGAGACCCGCGGGCTCGGCCTCCAGCGGGGCGTCGAAGAAGATCTCGACGGCCACGACCTGCTGGCCGGGGCGGTGGCAGCGCAGGACGGTCATGCCGTTGTCCAGCGCGCCGCGGTCGGGGGCGGGGAAGGCCCAGGGCTTGGCCGCGCCCGGCTGGGGCTGCGGATGGAACGTCATGCTCGTCAAAGACGCGGCAGCGTCGGTCACTGGTCCGCTCCCTCTTCCTCGTCGCTGTCGCTCTGCTCGTCGTCGCTCTGGTCGTCGCCGACGGGTTCGTAGACCAGCACCGCGCGGTTGTCCGGGCGCAGTCGGGCGGCGGCGACCTCCCGCACCTCCTCGGCGGTGACGTCCAGGACCCGGTTGACGGCCGTCAGGGCGAGCTGCGGGTCGCCGAACAGGACCGCGAAGCGGCACAGTTCGTCGGCGCGGCCCGCGACCGTGCCGAGCCGGTCCAGCCACTCGCGCTCCAACTGGGCCTGGGCGCGCTCCATCTCCTCGGGCGTCGGGCCCTCGGCGGCGAAGCGGGCCAGCTCCTCGTCGACGGCCGCCTCGATCTCGGGCACCTCGACGCCGCCGGAGGTCTTGACGTCCAGCCAGCCCAGCGAGGGCGCGCCGGCCAGGCGCAGCAGGCCGAAGCCCGCGGCCACGGCCGTGCGGTCGCGGCGCACAAGGCGGTTGTGGAGCCGTGAGGACTCGCCACCACCGAGGACGGTGAGGGCGAGGTCCGCGGCGTCGCACGCGCGCGTGCCGTCGTGCGGGAGGCGGTAGGCCGCCATCAGCGCACGGGCCGGGACCTCCTCCTCGACGACCTCGCGCAGCTGCTCCCCGATGGTGTCGGGCAGGGTGCCGTCGCGCGGGGGCAGCTTGCCGTCGTGGGACGGGATGGAGCCGAAGTACTTCTCGATCCAGGCCAGCGTCTGCGCCGGGTCGATGTCGCCGACGACCGACAGGACCGCGTTGTTCGGCGCGTAGTACGTACGGAAGAAGGTCCGCGCGTCCTCCAGCGTCGCCGCGTCCAGGTCGGCCATGGAGCCGATCGGGGTGTGGTGGTACGGGTGGCCGCCGGGGTAGGCGAGGGCGGTCAGCTTCTCGAAGGCCGTGCCGTAGGGCACGTTGTCGTACCGCTGACGGCGCTCGTTCTTGACGACGTCCCGCTGGTTCTCCATGGACTCGTCGTCCAGGGCGGCGAGCAGGGAGCCCATGCGGTCGGCCTCCAGCCAGAGCGCGAGCTCCAGCTGGTGCGTGGGCATGGTCTCGAAGTAGTTGGTGCGCTCGAAGCTCGTCGTGCCGTTGAGCGAGCCGCCGGCACCCTGCACCAGCTCGAAGTGGCCGTTGCCCTTGACCTGCTGGGAGCCCTGGAACATCAGGTGCTCGAAGAGGTGGGCGAGGCCGGTGCGGCCCGCGACCTCGTGGCGGGAGCCGACGTCGTACCAGAGGCACACCGCGGCGACCGGGGTCAGGTGGTCCTCGGAGAGCACCACACGCAGGCCGTTGGCCAGCCGGTGCTCGGTCGCTGTCAGGCCGCCGGAGCCGGCCTCTGCCGTGGCCGTGTGACCCATGGGCATGTACGTCCCTTCGATCGCGATATGGAAAAGTCCTGCCACCCTATGCAAGCGCACCGACACCTCGCGAAGTTCCCACAGCTTCCCCGCGTCCCTCTTCCGGGTCGCGGGGGCCTCGCGACGCCGGGTCGTGGGGGCTCGCGACGCCGGGTCGCGGGGGCCTCACGCTTCCGGGTCGCGGGGGCTCGCGGGCGGCCGACGGGCCGTCGTACCCGGGTCGCGGTCCACGTTGTCGGTGGGACGGTCCACAATGGTCCGCGTCAGATCAACCTTGTTGGTGAAGGAGCCGCAGCCGCGATGGCCCGCCGCAGCACGAAGACACCGCCGCCGGACGACGCGTTCGAGGAGAGGATCCTCGACATCGACGTCGTCGACGAGATGCAGGGCTCCTTCCTCGAGTACGCGTACTCGGTGATCTACTCCCGCGCGCTGCCGGACGCCCGCGACGGCATGAAGCCGGTGCAGCGCCGCATCGTGTACCAGATGAACGAGATGGGGCTCCGCCCCGAGCGCGGCTATGTGAAGTGCGCCCGTGTCGTCGGCGAGGTCATGGGCAAGCTGCACCCGCACGGCGACGCGTCGATCTACGACGCGATGGTGCGCATGGCCCAGCCGTTCTCCATGCGCCTCCCGCTGGTCGACGGCCACGGCAACTTCGGCTCGCTCGGCAACGACGACCCGCCGGCCGCCATGCGGTACACCGAGTCGAAGATGGCCGCCGCCGCGCTGATGATGACGGAGTCCATCGACGAGGACACCGTCGACTTCACCCCGAACTACGACGGCCAGGAGCAGGAGCCGGTCGCGCTGCCCGCCGCGTACCCGAACCTGCTGGTCAACGGCGCCTCCGGGATCGCCGTCGGCATGGCGACGAACATGCCCCCGCACAATCTGGGCGAGGTCATCGCGGCCGCCCGGCACCTGATCCGCCATCCGAACGCGGACCTCGAGGCGCTCATGCGCTTCGTGCCCGGCCCCGACCTGCCCACCGGCGGCCGGATCGTCGGCCTGTCCGGCATCAAGGACGCGTACGAGAACGGCCGCGGCACGTTCAAGATCCGCGCCACCACGACCGTGGAGAACGTGACGGCGCGACGGAAGGGCATCGTCGTCACCGAGCTGCCCTTCACGGTCGGCCCCGAGAAGGTCATCTCCAAGATCAAGGACCTGGTCGGCTCCAAGAAGCTCCAGGGCATCGCCGACGTCAAGGACCTCACCGACCGCAGCCACGGCCTGCGCCTGGTCATCGAGGTCAAGAACGGCTTCGTGCCGGAGGCGGTCCTGGAGCAGCTCTACAAGCTGACGCCGATGGAGGAGTCCTTCGGCATCAACAACGTGGCGCTGGTCGACGGCCAGCCGCTCACGCTGGGCCTCAAGGAGCTCCTGGAGGTCTACCTCGACCACCGCTTCAACGTCGTGCGCCGGCGCTCCGAGTTCCGCCGGGGCAAGAAGCGCGACCGGCTGCACCTGGTCGAGGGCCTGCTCGTCGCGCTGCTCGACATCGACGAGGTCATCCGCCTCATCCGCTCCAGCGAGAACTCGGCGCAGGCGAAGGAGCGGCTGATCGAGCGCTTCTCGCTGAGCGAGGTCCAGACGCAGTACATCCTCGACACCCCGCTGCGCCGGCTGACCAAGTTCGACCGGATCGAGCTGGAGACCGAGCGCGACCGGCTCAACGGCGAGATCGACGAGCTGACCGGGATCCTGGAGTCCGACAACGAGCTGCGCAAGCTGGTCTCCGCCGAACTGGCGGCGGTGGCGAAGAAGTTCGGCACCGACCGGCGGACGGTCCTGCTGGAGTCGGCGGGCGCCCCGGTCGCGGCCGTGTCCCTGCAGGTCGCCGACGACCCCTGCCGGGTGCTGCTGTCCTCCACGGGCCTGCTGGCGCGTACGGCGACGGCGGAGGTTCCGGCTCCCGGCGAGGACGCCAAGCGGGCGAAGCACGACGTGATCGTCTCGGCGGTCCCGGCGACACAGCGCGGCGACGTCGGCGCGGTGACCTCGGCCGGCCGGCTGCTGCGGCTCGCCGTGATCGACCTGCCCCAGCTGCCGGACACGGCCGCCGCGCCGAACCTGGCGGGCGGGGCGCCCCTGGCCGAGTTCCTGACCCTGGAGGACGACGAGACGGTGGTCTGCCTGACCACGCTCGACGAGTCCTCGCCGGGCCTGGCGCTCGGCACGCTGCAGGGCGTGGTCAAGCGCGTGGTCCCGGACTATCCGGCGAACAAGGACGAGCTCGAGGTCATCACCCTCAAGGAGGGTGACCGGATCGTCGGCGCGACCGAGCTGCGGACGGGCGAGGAGGACCTGGTCTTCGTCACCTCGGACGCCCAGCTGCTGCGCTACCAGGCCTCGCAGGTACGGCCCCAGGGCCGGCCGGCGGGCGGCATGGCGGGCATCAAGCTGGCGGACGGCGCCGAGGTGCTCTCGTTCACGGCGGTGGACCCGGCCGTGGACGCGGTGGTCTTCACGGTCGCGGGCTCCACGGGCACGCTGGACTCCGGTGCCGGTACGTCGGCGAAGCTGACCCCGTTCGACCAGTACCCCCGCAAGGGCAGGGCGACCGGTGGTGTGCGCTGCCAGCGGTTCCTGAAGGGCGAGGACGTGCTGATCCTGGCCTGGGCGGGCGCGACCCCGGCCTACGCCGCACAGGACAACGGCATGCCGGTGGAGCTGCCCGAGGTCGACCCGCGCCGCGACGGCTCGGGCACCCCGCTGCCGAAGCCGGTCACGGTGGTGGCGGGCCCGGCGAGCTAGAGGGCCTGGGCCGCGTCGCCCGGCTCGTCCGGATCGTTCTCCTGTACGTACCGCAGGACGCCCCACATGCTGTGCTCGTCGGGGGCGTCCTGCGGGCCGTTCACACGGCAGCCGTCGAGGGCCTTGCGCAGAGCGCCGGCGTCGATGCCGGAGCCGATGAGGACGAGTTCGGTGAGCCGCTCCTGCCCGGCCGTCCACGGCTCGGGGTAGAAGCGCAGGAACCTGCCGACGGCGTGCACGGCGTAGCGGTTGGCGGGGTCGGCGGCGCCGAAGTCGAGGAAGCCCTTGATGCGGTAGAGGCCCTCGGGCCGCGAGTCGAGGAACTCCATGAGCCGGCGCGGGTGGAGCGCGGTGCCGGAGGACAGGGAAAGGGTCTCGTAGGCGGCGTGCGGATGGTCGTGCGCGTCGTCGTCCCCGTACAGCAGGTCCTCGATCGACATCTGGCCCTCGATCTCGCCCTCGGGCACGACCCGGTCGAAGAGGAGTTCCGGGTCGACCCGGCCGTGCGCGGCGCGGACCACGGCCGCGCGCCCGGCGAGCCCGGCGACGGCCTCGTGCACGGAGGCGAGTTCCGCCTCGCTCACCCGGTCGGCCTTGTTGACGACGACGAGGTCGGCGAGGGCCAGGTGCCGGTCGGTCTCGGGGTGCGTGGCCCGCGTCCGCGCGAACTCGGCGGCGTCGACGACCTGCACGAGCCCGCCGTACACGACCCGCTCGTTCTCGCTGGCGAGCACCATCCGCACCAGCTCCTGGGGCTCGGCAAGACCGCTCGCCTCGATGACGATCACGTCGAGACGGGTCTCGGGGCGGGTGAGCACCTCCAGGTACTCGTCCAGTTCGCTGGCGTCGACGGCACAGCACAGGCAGCCGTTGCCGAGGGAGACCGTGGAGCCGACCTGACCGGCCACGGTCATGGCGTCGATCCCGATGTCCCCGAAGTCGTTGACCATTACACCGATCCGGGTCCCCCGGGCGCTGCGCAGCAGATGGTTGAGCAGCGTCGTCTTGCCCGACCCGAGGAACCCGGAGAGAACGACGACGGGAATCTGCTGGCTGGTCAAGGGAACCCCTCCGGCGAAACACGACACACCAAAGCCCCCAGAATAGGCATGCGCCTGCCTTGTCGGCTCACTCCGCATCAGCCCGTGGCGGGGAGCCGCCGCGGCCCGGAGCCCGCAGCCGCCGACGGAGCCCTACGCCCGGCGGGCCGACCCGCACCTCTGCCATCCGAGTCGCACGGGTGGTGCGGGTGGGAACCCCAGCCCGGCCGAAGGCCGGGCGCACCCCCACCGGCCCACGGCCGTACCCCGGGCCCGCACCCGCACTCACACCACCCACACCGCACCCGCCGCCCGCCCCAGGGCCCCGCACATTTCCGGTCCCCGCCCCCACCCCCGTACCGTTCCTGCCATGACCCCCGCACGGACCACCCCCGCGCCTCACCCCGCGCCGCGCCCCGCGCGACGCAGGCGTCTCGGCTGGCCGCGGCGGGTCTTCGCCCAGGTCCTGCTGATGCAGCTGGCCATCGCCACCGGCGTCACCGTGCTCGCCACCGGCCTCTTCCTCGCGCCGCTGAGCGACCAGCTCGACGACCAGGCCATGCGGCGCGCCCTCGCCATCGCCGAGACCACCGCCTCCCCCGAGGTCGCGACCGCCCTACGAACCACCGCCCCCTCCACCGCGGGCCCGGTGCAGCGCGAGGCCGAGCGGATCCGGCAGGCCACGGGGGCCGAGTACGTCGTGATCATGGACACCCGAGGCGTGCGCTGGTCCCACACCGACCCCACCCAGATCGGCAAGGTCGTCTCCACGGACCCCAGCGCCGCGCTCGCGGGGCGCGAGGTCATGGAGATCGACAACGGCACCCTGGGCCGCTCCGCGCGCGGCAAGGCTCCTCTCCGGGACACGAACGGCGCCATCGTCGGTGCCGTCTCCGTCGGCATCGAGTACGACAGCGTCCACGACCGGCTCCTCGGGGCGATCCCCGGACTCCTCGCGTACGCGGGCGGAGCCCTGGCGGCCGGTGCCCTGGCCGCGTACCTGATCTCCCGCAGGCTCCAGCGGCAGACCCACGACCTGGCGTTCTCGGACATCTCCGCGCTCCTCGCCGAGCGTGAGGCCATGCTGCACGGCATCCGCGAGGGTGTTGTCGCGCTCGACCGCACCGGGCGCGTCCGGCTCCTGAACGACGAGGCCCAGCGGCTGCTCGGCATAGGCCCCGAAGCGACCGGGCGTCCCCTGGAGGAGGCGCTCGGTCCGGGCCGAACGGCCGACGTTCTGGCCGGCCGGGTCACCGGCGAGGACCTGGTGACCGTCCGAGGCCACCGTGTGCTGATCGCCAACCGGATGCCGACGGACGACGGTGGCGCCGTCGCGACCCTCCGCGACCGCACCGAGCTGGAGCGCCTCGGCCGGGAGCTGGACTCCACCCGGGGCCTGATCGACGCTCTGCGCGCCCAGGACCACGAGCACGCCAACCGGCTGCACACCCTCCTCGGCCTGCTGGAGCTGGAGATGCACGACGAGGCGGTCGAGTTCGTCACCGAGGTCGTCGGCGTCCACCGGGCCACCGCCGAGCAGGTCACGGAGAAGGTGCACGACCCGCTCCTCGCCGCGCTCCTGGTGGGCAAGGCCACCGTCGCCGCCGAGCGGGGCGTCTCGCTGCGGATCTCGGCCGACTCGCTCCTCCCCGACCGGCTGGTCGACCCCCGTGAGCTGGTCACGGTCGTCGGCAATCTCGTCGACAACGCCCTGGACGCCGCCGCGGGCACCGCCCACGCGCGCGTGGAGATCGCGCTGCGGGCCGAGGGCCGTACGGCCGTCCTGCGGGTCACCGACAGCGGGCCCGGTGTGCCGGACGACCGGCGCGAGCTGATCTTCACGGAGGGCTGGACCACCAAGGAGCTGCCCTCCCACGGCAAGCGGGGCCTGGGCCTCGCCCTGGTGCGCCGGCTCGCCGAGCGCCGGGGCGGCAGCGCCCGGGTCGGCACGGGCCCGGACGGCGGCGGCGCCGAGTTCACGGTCGTCCTCCCGGAGGCCCTGAGCGACGAGGAGCCCACGGAGTCGGTGGCAGGGACGGAGCCGGCTCCGGCAGACCCGGCCGACCCGACAGACCGTGCCGCCGTGGGAGAGCCCCGATGATCGACGTACTGGTCGTGGACGACGACACTCGCGTGGCGCGGATCAACGCGGCGTACGTGGCGAAGGTGCCCGGCTTCCGGGTCGTCGCCAGCGCCCACTCCACGGCCGAGGCGCTCGCCCGGCTGAGCGAGGTCCCGGTCGACCTGATCCTGCTCGACCACTATCTGCCGGACGAGAACGGGCTCGCGGTCGTACGGGAGCTGCGCCGCCTCGGCCACCAGACCGACGTGATCATGGTCACGGCCGCACGTGACGTGGCGACCGTCCAGGCGGCGATGCGCCACGGCGCGCTGCAGTACCTGGTCAAGCCCTTCTCCTTCGCCGGGCTGCGTACCAAGCTGGAGGCGTACGCGACCCTCCGCGACACCCTCGAACGCGGCGGCGAGGCCGAACAGGCCGAGGTCGACCGGATCTTCGGCACGCTCTCGGCGGGCACGGTGGAGCCGGACCTGCCCAAGGGCCACTCCCCCACCACGGCGGAGTTGGTGCGCCAGGTGCTGCTGGCCGCCGACGGGGCCCTG
Organism: Streptomyces sp. NPDC047981; assembly: GCF_040653315.1. NCBI lineage: Bacteria > Bacillati > Actinomycetota > Actinomycetes > Kitasatosporales > Streptomycetaceae > Streptomyces > Streptomyces sp. NPDC047981. The sequence continues at coordinate 13,552 of NZ_JBEZNQ010000045.1, forward strand.
TCCGCGCAGGAGATCGCCGAGCGGGCGGGGGTGAGCCGGCAGACCGCCCAGCGCTATCTCAAGCTGCTCGAACGGGCGGACCGGGTGCGGCTCTCGCTGAAGTACGGCGAGACGGGCCGCCCCGAGCACCGGTACGTGTGGGTGAAGGCGACGGGCTGAGCCCGGCGCACCGCCCCGCGCGTCTCAGACCGCCCCCGCGCCGGTGAGCGCCCTGACCTCGGTCTCCGCGTGCTTGGCCGCGTCCGGCGGTTCGGTGGAGGTGACGGTGCCGATCCAGCCCGCCAGGAAGCCGAGCGGGATGGAGACCAGGCCCGGGTTCTGGAGCGGGAAGAGCTGGAAGTCCACGCCGGGGAAGAGCGCCTCCGGGCTGCCGGAGACGACCGGGGAGAGGAGCACGAGCAGCATCGCCGGAACGAGCCCTCCGTACACCGACCAGACGGCGCCCCGCGTGGTGAAGTTCCGCCAGAACAGCGAGTAGAGCAGCACCGGCAGGTTGGCCGAGGCGGCGACCGCGAAGGCGAGACCGACCAGGAAGGCCACGTTGAGGTCGCGGGCGAGCAGGCCGAGCCCGATCGCTGCCGCGCCGATCCCGGCCGCGGCCATCCGCGCCACGGTCACCTCGCTGTACCGTTTCGCCCGCGCGCGTCTGCGGCGCAGCGTCGCGTACAGGTCGTGGGCGACGGAGGCGGACGAGGCGAGCGTGATGCCGGCGACGACGGCCAGGATGGTGGCGAAGGCGATGGCGGCGACGATCGCGAACAGCACCGTGCCCCCGGTCGATCCGGCTCCTCCGCCGAGGTCGAGGGCGAGCAGCGGTACGGCCGTGTTACCTGCGGCGTTGGAGGCGCGGACGGCGTCAGGCCCGATGATCGCGGCGGCGCCGAATCCAAGGACGATCGTCATGAGGTAGAAGCCACCGATGAGTCCGATGGCCCAGACGACCGAACGGCGGGCGGCCCGCGCGGTCGGCACGGTGTAGAACCGGGACAGGATGTGCGGCAGACCGGCGGTGCCCAGGACGAGGGCGAGTCCGAGGCTGATGAAGTCCAGCCGGGCGGTCCATTCGCCGCCGTAGCGCAGGCCCGGCGCGAGGAAGTCCCGTCCGTGTCCGCTGCGTTCGGCGGCGGTGGCGAGCAGCTGGTTGAAGTCGCCGTGGAAGCGGAGCAGTACCAGCACGGTCAGGGCGATGGTGCCGGCGATGAGCAGGACGGCCTTGACGATCTGGATCCAGGTGGTGGCCCGCATGCCGCCGAGCGACACGTAGATCACCATGAGCGCGCCGACGCCGATGACGGTCCAGGAGCGGGCGGCCTCGCTGGTGCCGCCGAGGAGGAGGGCGACCAGGCTGCCCGCCCCGACCATCTGGGCCACCAGATAGAGCACGGAGACCGTGACGGAGGACGTTCCGGCGGCGATCCGGACGGGGCGCTCCGCCATCCGGGCCGCGACCACGTCGGCGAGCGTGAACCGTCCGCAGTTGCGCACCAGTTCGGCCACCAGGAGGAGCACGACCAGCCAGGCGACGAGGAATCCGACGGAGTACAGCATGCCGTCGTACCCGAAGAGCGCGATCAGGCCCGAGATGCCGAGGAAGGAGGCGGCGGACATGTAGTCGCCGGCGATGGCGAAACCGTTCTCCATGGGCGAGAAGAGCCGCCCCCCGGCGTAGAACTCCTCGGCGGAACCATGCCGGTTCCGGCTCACCCAGGTCGTGATCCCGAGGGTCACGGCGACGAACGCGCTGAACAGCAGCAGCGCGAGCATCTGATGGTCGTTGGTCACCCCTGCACTCCCCGCGTCTCGTCGAACACCGTCCAGCGCAGCTCCAGGGCGGCCCGGTCCCGCCGCAGCCGGGCGTGCCGGGCGTAGGCCCAGGTCAGTAGGAAGGTGGTGAGGAACTGCCCGAGCCCGGCGAGCATGGCCACGTTGACCATCCCGATCACGGGCCGGGCCATCAGCCCGGGCGCCGCCGTCGCCGCCACGACATAGGCGAGGTACCAGAGGAGAAAGGCGAGCGCCGCCGGGATCACGAACCGCCGGTATCGGCTGCGCACTTCCTGGAATGCCGGACTGCGCTGGACCTCCAGATAGATGGCGGCCGTGCGCCGGTCGGAGCTGCGCGCCTCCCCGTGCCCGGAGCCACGCGCCGCCCCGTGCTCGGCCCCGCGCGTCGTCCGGTGATCGGACCCAGGTGTCGGACCATGCGCGGAGCCATGCAGCGAGCCGTGCGCGGAGCCTGCCCCCGAACCGTGGGTGATGTCCCACCCCGAACCGTGCTCCGCCTGCTGTCGCGGTACGGCCCCGGCCGCCGGATCGGCGGTCGCGTCCTCGCCGGCCGCCGCCTCCGCGCCGGCCGACTCGCCCCAGCCGGAGGCGAGTGCGTCGTACCAGGGGTCGTCGATCCGCACCGCCGGCACGCCCGGCCCTTCGTCCTTCTCCACCGCTGAACTCTCCTTGTCAGCGAACCGTTTCGGCCGCGTGCCCAAGGATGGACAGAGCGGGAAGATCCAGGACTCTTCTCCCTCCTCTCTTCACCCCATCAGGTGATGGATTCTCCTGGTGGTGCGACGAGCCCGTGCCGATATGCGTACCGGACCGCCTGCACTCGGTCGCGGACTCCGGTCTTGGCGAAGAGGTTGTTGATATGGGTCTTCACCGTGGCGGTGGAGATGTTCAGCCGCGCACCGATCTCCTGGTTGGAGAGGCCGTCAGCGACCAGGACGAGCACCTCCGCCTCGCGGTCGGTGAGCCCGTCGGGCAAGGCGGCCGCTTGCCGCCTCGGCCGGCCTCGCGGTGGGTCGCCGACGGGCCTGCGACGCCGATCGGGCTCGACCATCAGCTCTTCCAGGAGCCGCCGTTGGACGGCGGGAGCCAGTCCGGCGCGCCCGTCGAGCACATCGTGCACCGCGCGCACGATCTCCTCCCCTCCGGCGTCCTTGGTGAGGTAGCCCCGCGCGCCGGCCCTGAGCGCCGGGAAGAGGGAGTCGTCGTCGGCGTACGTGGTGAGGACCACCACCTCGGTGCCAGGGTGCTCGGCGCGAATCCTCCGGGTCGCCTCGACGCCGTCGCAGCGCGGCATCCGGAGGTCCATCAGCACCACGTCGGGGGCCAGTTCGGCGGTCAGCGCGACGGCCTCCTCGCCGTCCTTGGCCGCTCCGACCACCTCGATGCCGGGCAACAGCCCCAGCACGAGCACGATGCCCTCCCTGACCATGGACTGGTCGTCGGCGACGATCACCCGAGCGACCCCACGGCCCTCGGACCGGTTCCCGAGCCCGCTCATGCCGGCACCCTCAGCCGCACCGCGAAACCGTCGCCCTCGGGTCCCGCGTCCAGCGACCCGCCGAGGAGTTCGGCGCGCTCCCGCATGCCCAGCAGCCCATAGCCGGACCCCGAGGCGCTCAGTCCCGCTCCCTCGACCACACCGGGCGCTCCGGCCACTCCGGCTGCGCCCAGCGACCCGCCGGCCGCGCCCGAGTCCCGTATCTCCAGGGCCACTTCACCCGTCTCGTAGGCCAGGAGCAGGCGAGTCCTGGCCCCCGGAGCGTGCTTGCGGACGTTGGTGAGAGCTTCCTGCGCCACTCTCCGTACGGCCTGGGAGGCTTCCGCGGGCAACTGCCGACGGGCACCGGTCACGTGCACCTCGGCCCGGTCCTCCCGCGCGAGCTCCCGCAGATAGTCCTCGACGGGCACCATGTCGCCGCGGAGCGCGGAGAGGGCCTGCCGGGTCTCGGCGAGTCCCTCCCGGGCCATGGAGCGGGCCGCGACCACCCGCTCCAGGATCGTCTCGCGCTCGGCCCCGGCCTCGATCTGGAGTCGGGCGGCCTCCAGGTGCACCATCTGCGCGGAGAGGCTGTGCGCCAGGACGTCATGGATCTCGCGCGCGATCCTGGCCCGCTCGGCCAGGGCAGCGGAGGCCGCCTCTGCCTCGCGTGCGACGCGCTCCTGGGCGAGCAGTCGGAACCCGGCGCCCCGCGCCTCGGCATCCAGGCGGACGGTGTACCCGGTGAGCAGGACGGCGGCGGTCGTGACCGCGGCGCCGACGATCCCGGTCTCGTCGGCGTCGACGAACCCCCCGGAGAGCAGCAGCACGGTGGCCAGGGCCACGGGCATCGGCAGTCGCTGCATGGCGGCGATGGACACGACGATCCAGAGCAGGGTCGCGGGGACGTGCGCTCCCGCGAGGTGCGCCGCGAGGCCGAGGCCGGCGACGGCCCCGAGCAGGCCGACGGAGGGCAGGAGCCGGTTGGCGAGGGTCGTCCGGTGGTAGCCGCAGAGCGCGGCCACCGCAAGGCCGAGGCCCAGCGGTGGGAGGATCCCGTACCCACCGGGGAAGACGCCCGAGAGATAGGCGCTGACCACGGTCCACCCACTGACCGCGGTGAACATGATTCCGTCGATCACAAGGCGGCCGCGTGGCACACCCACCCGAGTCAGCGCCTCGGGCACGGGCCACACGAGCCATCGCCCGGTCGACTTGTCGCTCTTCACATCCGTCCCCCTCCGTCACTTCGATGTTACGGAGCGGAGGCGGGGCTGTGATCGGCTCAGGGGTGGAGCTTTGCAGCTCCACCCCTGGGTGGACGGCCGACTACGCGTCGATGCGCGAACGGTCGAGCGTCGCCGCCGAGCTGGTGATGAACTCCTTGCGGGGCGCCACGTCATTGCCCATGAGGAGGTCGAAGACCTGCTCGGCCGAGTCCAGGTCGCCGATGTTGATCCGGCGCAGGGTCCGGTGGCGCGGATCCATGGTGGTCTCCGCCAGCTGGTCGGCGTCCATCTCGCCGAGGCCCTTGTAGCGCTGGATGGCGTCCTTGAAGCGGACCCCCTTGCGCTGGAACTCGAGCAGGGTCTGGCGCAGCTCGTTGTCCGAATAGGTGTAGACGTACTTGTCCTGGCCCTTCTTGGGCTGGACGAGCTCGATCCGGTGCAGCGGCGGAACGGCGGCGAAGACGCGGCCCGCCTCGACCATCGGCCGCATGTAGCGCTGGAAGAGGGTCAGCAGCAGGCACCGGATGTGCGCGCCGTCGACGTCGGCGTCGACGAGGAGCACGATCTTGCCGTACCGGGCCGCGTCGATGTCGAAGGTGCGGCCCGAGCCGGCTCCTATGACCTGGATGATCGCCCCGCACTCGGCGTTCTTGAGCATGTCCGAGACGGAGGACTTCTGGACGTTGAGGATCTTGCCGCGGATCGGCAGCAGGGCCTGGAACTCACTGTTCCGCGCGAGCTTGGCGGTGCCGAGCGCGGAGTCTCCCTCGACGATGAAGAGCTCGCTGCGCTCGACGTCGTCGCTGCGGCAGTCGGCGAGCTTCGCCGGCAGGGAGGAGGATTCCAGCGCGGTCTTCCTGCGCTGCGCCTCCTTGTGCTGGCGGGCCGCGATCCGGGTCCTGGCGGCCGCTACGGCCTTCTCCAGGACGGCCCGGGCCTGGGCCTTGTCGTCACGCTTGGTGGACGTGAGGAAGGCCTTGAGCTCCTTGGCGACCACGTTGGCGACGATCCGGCGGGCCGCCGAGGTGCCGAGCACCTCCTTGGTCTGGCCCTCGAACTGCGGCTCGGCCAGCCGGACGGTCACGACGGCCGTGAGGCCCTCGAGGGCGTCGTCCTTGACGATGTCGTCCTCGGCGACGCGCAGCATCTTCGCGGAGCGCAGGACCTCGTTGACGGTTTTGGTGACGGCCTGGTCGAAGCCCGAGACATGGGTGCCGCCCTTGGGGGTGGCGATGATGTTCACGAACGACCGGACGGTGCTGTCGTAGCCGGTGCCCCAGCGCAGGGCGACATCGACGCCCAGCTCGCGGGTGACCTCGGTCGGCGTCATGTGGCCGCGGTCGTCGAGGACCGGGACGGTCTCCTTGAAGGTGCCCTGGCCGGTCAGCCGGAGCACGTCGCAGACGGCCTTGTCCTGGGCGAGGAACTCGCAGAACTCGCTGATGCCGCCGTCGAAGCGGAACGTCTCCTCGCTCTTGCCCACACCCTCCAGGTCGCGCTCGTCGCGGACGACGATGGTCAGACCGGGGACCAGGAAGGCGGTCTGCCGGGCGCGCTGGTGCAGGTGCTCCAGGGAGAGCTTGGCGTCCTTGAGGAAGATCTGGCGGTCCGCCCAGTACCGGATGCGGGTGCCGGTGCGGGTCTTGGGGACGCGCTTGCCCTTGAGGAGGCCGTTGGACGGGTCGAAGGGGCTGTCGGGGCCCTGCTCGGTGAAGATGCCGGGGACCCCCCGGCGGAAGCTGATCGCGTGCGTCGCGCTGCTCCGGTCGACCTCGACGTCGAGCCGGGCCGAGAGCGCGTTCACCACGGACGCGCCGACGCCGTGCAGACCGCCGGAGGCCGCGTACGAGCCACCGCCGAACTTTCCGCCGGCGTGGAGCTTCGTCATGACGACCTCGACGCCGGAGAGCCCGGTCTTCGGCTCGATGTCGACCGGGATGCCCCGGCCGTTGTCGCGCACCTCGACGGAGCCGTCGTCGTGGAGGATCACGTCGATGTGGTCGCAGTAGCCGCCGAGGGCTTCGTCGACCGAGTTGTCGATGATCTCCCAGAGGCAGTGCATCAGGCCGCGGCTGTCGGTGGACCCGATGTACATACCGGGGCGCTTGCGGACGGCTTCGAGCCCTTCGAGTACGAGCAGGTGCCGAGCGGTGTAGTTGGAACCGTCACGGTCTGCGGTCAGCAGCGCACTGGACGGCACGGACGTCTCGGCGGTCACGCGGTTCGCTCCTCGCTGAATTTGAAAACTGGCCCGGTGGGGTAAGGCCCGGCGTCATTCACCGGTCAGAGGGTACCGATGCCTGGTAGAGCCGTTGTCACGCCACCCTCCTGATTTCTCATGCTAGTGCAGAGTCGCATGGGTGTTCGATCCCTCGAAGGGGTGACGCGAACATCACGTTCCCTTCCAGGCATGAACCATTTAGGCTCCGGGCACGTCCTCATGAACAACCGGCAACCCAGCCGGGAGGACGAAACCGAGACAAGCAATGCGAAATCCGTAGAGCGAAGCAATACGGCTCATTCGCCGCCAACCGGCAGCAGACAGCCACCTCGGGAAGAAGTTTCGAGGAAAAGCCACGAGCGGGAACGTTTTCGGCCTGGTTGGATGTTGACCCTGGTACGACAGCTCGTCGAGCTAGAGAAGAGGCGACGTGACTACTGTTCTGACCCCCGCGAGCCCCCTGACGGCCGCTGACCGCTGCGACCGCTGCGGCGCCCAGGCGTACCTGCGCGTCGTCCTGACAAGCGGCGGTGACTTGCTCTTCTGCGCCCACCACGGTCGCAAGTTCGAGCCGGAACTCAAGAAGATCGCCGCGGAAATACAGGATGAGACCGACCGGCTCACCGATGTGCCGGCCAAGGCAGTAGACGAGGACCGCTGACGCCTCGCATCCACGACGAGCCATGGGCCGGTCTCCGACCGGCCGACGGGCGGCCACCCCCGCACCCAGGGGGGTGGCCGCCCGTTCTGGCGTCCAGGGCCCTGACGCCCGAGACTCAGAAGTTCTCCGGCAGCACCGTCGAGACGCGCGTGTAGACGCCCGGGTTCTCGGGCTGCCCGCAGCCGCTCCCCCAGGACACAAGACCGATGAGCCGCCCCGCGGCCACGAGCGGCCCGCCGCTGTCCCCCTGGCAGGCGTCCCGGCCCCCCTGAGGATCACCGGCGCACAGCATCGTGCCGGGCCGGTACGCGGCCCCGAAGCCGCCCGGGTAGGCCCGCTCGCACGACGCGTCGGGCAGCACCTGGACGCGCGCGGAGCGCAGGGCTGAGGCGTAGGTCCCGTTTCCCGTGGTGTCCCCCCAGCCGTACACGTCCGCCGCCGTGCCGGGCCTCTCGGCCGCGTCCCCGGGGACGGCGGTCCTGATCACGTACGACTGCGGCAGCGCGGTCGCCAGCGTCAGGACGGCGAGATCGTTGGTGTTGGCCGTCGGGTCGTAGTCCGGACTGATCCAGGTACCGGAGACACGGATCTCGTGGCCACCCTGGCCGTACAGGGCGCTCCGGCCCGCGATCACCTTGAAGTCGGGCAGCTGCGACGGCTCCCCTCCCAGGACGTCCCTGCCCAGGCAGTGGGCCGCGGTCAGCACCTTGGTCGGCGCCACGACCACTCCCCCGCAGAACTGCCCCGCCCGCATACCCCCGAACCGGTCACGGCTGGAGAGCGCCACGGCCCACGGAGCGTCCGCAGCCTCGGCGGGCTGTCCGCCCACCACGACGCTGTCGGCGGCTGCGGGGGCGACGGCGGCGAACGGACCGGCCGCAGTCGAGATCAGGCCCAGGGCAGCGGTCACTGCTCGGGCGATGGGGCGACGCATAGAGCCTCCTGACTCTCCGGTGATGTCGGTTCACCCAGCGTCGTTCAGGCTTTCCCGCCGTGCACCCGCGCAATGCCGAAGGGCCCGGCCCCCTTTCGGGGAACCGGGCCCTCCAGTTCGAACGTTCGCCGACCGGTCGACCGGGTCGCGGACTAGTCGAGGTAGTCGCGCAGCACCTGGGAACGGGACGGGTGGCGCAGCTTCGACATGGTCTTCGACTCGATCTGGCGGATGCGCTCACGCGTCACGCCGTAGACCTTGCCGATCTCGTCCAGCGTCTTCGGCTGGCCGTCGGTGAGACCGAAGCGCATGGAGACCACGCCGGCCTCACGCTCGGAGAGCGTGTCGAGGACGGAGTGCAGCTGCTCCTGGAGGAGCGTGAAGCTGACCGCGTCGGCCGGGACGACCGCCTCGGAGTCCTCGATCAGGTCGCCGAACTCGCTGTCGCCGTCCTCACCCAGCGGCGTGTGGAGGGAGATCGGCTCGCGACCGTACTTCTGGACCTCGATGACCTTCTCCGGGGTCATGTCGAGCTCCTTGGCCAGCTCCTCCGGGGTGGGCTCGCGGCCCAGGTCCTGGAGCATCTGGCGCTGGACGCGCGCGAGCTTGTTGATGACCTCGACCATGTGCACCGGGATACGGATGGTGCGGGCCTGGTCGGCCATGGCGCGGGTGATCGCCTGACGGATCCACCAGGTGGCGTACGTGGAGAACTTGTAGCCCTTGGTGTAGTCGAACTTCTCGACGGCGCGGATCAGACCCAGGTTGCCCTCCTGGATCAGGTCCAGGAAGAGCATGCCGCGGCCGGTGTAGCGCTTGGCCAGCGAGACCACCAGGCGGAGGTTGGCCTCCAGGAGGTGGTTCTTGGCGCGGCGGCCGTCCTCGGCGATGATCTCCAGCTCACGCTTGAGCTTGGGCGCCAGCTTGTCGGAGTTGGCCAGCTTGTCCTCGGCGAACAGACCGGCCTCGATGCGCTTGGCGAGTTCGACCTCCTGCTCGGCGTTGAGCAGCGGGACCTTGCCGATCTGCTTGAGGTAGTCCTTGACCGGGTCGGCGGTGGCACCCGCGACGGCGACCTGCTGCGCCGGAGCGTCGTCCTCGTCCTCGTCGGACAGGACGAAGCCCTTGTTCTCGCCCTCGGCCTCTTCGTCCTCGCCCTTGCCGGGCGCGACGTCGTCGAGCAGCTCCTCGCCCTCGATGGCCTCGTCGGCGTCCTTCTTGGCGGCGGTCTTCTTGGCCGTCGTCTTCTTGGCGACGGTCTTCTTCGCCACCGTCTTCTTGGCGGCGGTCTTCTTGGCGGCCGCCTTCTTGGCCGGCGCTCCGGCCTCGTCGGCCGGGTCTGCGCCCTCTGCCGCCGGGGCCGCCGACGCGGCCGCGACGGGCTTCGTCACGGTCGTCTTGGCGGTGACGGTCTTGGTGGCGGTGCGCTTGGCCGGGCTCTTCGCTGCGACGCTCTTGCGGGCGCGCTTCGGCGACTCCGCTGCACTGACCATCAGCGTCACACCCTCTTCCTCGAGGATCTGGTTGAGGCTGCGCAGAACATTCTTCCACTGGGTTGGCGGAATCTGGTCAGCCTCGAAGGCCCGACGCACGTCATCGCCGGCGATCTGCCCATCAGCCTTTCCCCGCTCGATGAGCGCCATCACAGACTCGGACTCGGCGATCTCCGGCGGGAGCGTACGGGATGTGCTGGCCGACACGAACAACCTCTCGGAACGATGGAAAACGGCTTCCGGCTCCGCCCGGGATCGGGCCGGAGCCGACGACCGTCGACGGGGAATGTGCCGACGGCGCGGGCTGGACCGGGGAACTGCACAGCGCCTGAGACGGCTGCTGTATTCCTTCCTCGGCTGTCACCTCTTAGGTCATCGCACGGCTTCGAGGAGTGTTACGCCCAATCCGCGTGGCCCGAGTCACACCCCATGTGCGACGAAAGCGGCCAGAACGGACGTTCGTCGCACATTCGCGCCACCGGAGCCCCCGCGGCCCCGGATCTCACCATGATCCCCGGGTTCCGCACGGCTCCGGTGGCACGCGGTGCGTACGCCTCGCGCGCCAGGCCGCGGCCCGCTGGTCAGTGCTCGCGCGGAGCCGGCACGACGCGCTCCACCTCGGGGTGGACCGTGAGCAGCTGGCGCATGGCCGCCTCGGCCCCCTGGGCGTCGCCGGTGGCGAGGCAGTCGACGATACGGGCGTGGTGCGTCAGGCAGGACTCACCGGGGCGGTCACAGCCGGTGACCGGACCGCCGGAGACCTGGAGGGCGGCGGCGACGATGCCGGAGAGGTGCTCCAGCATGCGGTTCCCGGCGAGCTGGATGAGCAGGGAGTGGAACTCGGCGTCGGCCCGGGAGAAGGTGATGCCGTCCCCCTGCGCGTAGGCGTGGCTCATGATCTCGACCATGTCGGAGAGCCGCTGCTGGACGTCCTCACGGCCATGACCTGCGGCGAGGCGTGCGGCGAGGGGTTCGATCGTCCAGCGCAGCTCGTTCAGCTCGCGACGCTGGTCGTCGCGCTGCGGGCCGAAGGCGCGCCACTCGATGATGTCGGGGTCCAGCAGGTTCCAGTCGCTGACGGGCCTGACCCGGGTGCCGACGTTGGGGCGGGCGCTGACCAGGCCCTTGGCCTCCAGCACGCGCAGCGATTCCCGTACGACCGTGCGGGAGACCTCGAAGCGCTGGCCGATCTCCTCCGGAACGAGCGGGCGGTCCGCGCCGAGGTCGCCGGAGACGATCATCTGGCCCAGCTGCTGGACGAGCTGGCCGTGGAGTCCACGCCCACGGCTGCCGGCGCTGCGACGACCGACCCGGCCGAGGTCCGTCTCCACCCCTTCCCAGGAGGGCGGACCCCCGCGCTCGGCGACGGGCGCCTCCGCGTACGGGTATCGATCGAGATCGCCCGGGGCGCCGAGGCCGGAGTCGACGGGACGGGCGGCGGTCATCATGGTGTGCGCAAGGGTACTCACGCATCCTTTGTCGGCGTTGCCCTCGTGACCCTTGAGGTCTTTGGTGAAAAGCACACGAAAGGGTGATCGGCACCCCCTACACAATTGACGATTATTCGGACATAGCCGGGCATTTCTAAGTGAGTTGCCAGGGAAACGGAATCATTCGATCCGCACGTGATCACCAACGCGCCTTGCGGTGAAGGCCGGTGATCACGTACGCGCAGAGCAGTGCGGTCAACGCCAACGCGAGCGCCACCCCCACGGGCTGCGCGACCACCCGCAGCGCGCCGAGCAGCCAGCGGTCGGCCGCCACCGGCCACTCCATGCTGACGAATTCCCTCAGCCGCCCCGGGAGTCCGGCGATCGACCGGCCCGCACGGCCCGAGGTCGTCCGGCTCAGCAGCGGGGCCACCACGACAGGCACTGCGAGCACCGCGGCCACTCCCGCCGCCGCCACCCTGAAGACCCCGGCACCGAGCACCCCCGCCCAGGCGCAGCCGACGAGGAGACCGAGCCAACTCGCACACAGAGTCGGCCAGTTTTTCGGTACGGGAATCAACTCACCGCCGTAGACGAGGCGCAGCGCCTCCAGGTCGGCCACCACGACCAGGACCGCGAGGACCAGGGCGGTGGCCGCCGCGACCGCGAGCTTCGCGAGGAGCAGCCCCAGCCTGCGCGGAACGACTCCCCGGCCGGTCGTGAGCGCCGGGTAGCGGTATTCGTCACCGAACGAGAAGGCGCCGAGCAGCCCCGCCCCGAGGGCGGCGGGGGGCAGCGGCGAGAGGGCGGGCCAGCCGGCGAGCACGGTCGGCATGGGTGTCCGGCCACTGCGCGCGAGGAGCAGCGAGATCACCACGGAGGCGACCAGGACCGCCGCCACGACGAGGGGTGTCGCCGGAACGCCGAGCAGTCTGCGGATCTCGTACCGCAGCGGACGCAACGGCGAACGGGCCGGCCGCCGGCGCTCCGCCGGCCGCGGGTCCGCCGAGCCGGGGTCCGGCTGCCGCGACTCCGCCGCGTCGGTGTCGCCGGGCTGATCGTGGCCGACGTCGACAGGGGCCGTGTCGCCCACCTCGTCGGTCAGCCGGTGGATGAGGACGCCGTGCCGGAAGGCGGTCTCACCGACGGCGGCGCAGTCACTGCCGTAGACGGACAGGTGGTTGCCCCGCTCGGCGATCACTTCGACCGTACGGCGCGCTGCCCGTGCCTCCTGGGTGACAGCTGCCGCGAGACGCGCGGCGTGCGGCGTGCGTACCGCCACGCGCGGCCGGAGCCGGGTGTGCGCGAAGTCCGCGGCGGCCTGGGCCGCGACGAGCCGCCCCTTGTCGAGGGTCACGATCCGGTCGGCATGGCGGGCCGCGTCCTTGGGGTCCTCCGTCGTGTAGAGGACGGTGCCGCCCTCGGCGGTGTGGGCGCGCAGCAGTTCGTGCAGCCAGGCTCGTTCGCGTACGGAGAGCCCCGCACCGGGCTCGTCGAGCAGCAGCGTGTGCGGGTCGCCCAACAGGGCCGAGGCGAGGCCGAGTCGGCGGTCCATGCCCCGGGAGAGCCGTCCGATGCGCTGGTCGCGCAGGCCCGCGAGTCCCACGTACTCCAGCATCTCGTCGGCTCTGGACGCGGGGACCCCCGCCGCGGCGCTCAGTATCCGCAACTGGCTGCGCAGAGTCCGCGAGGGATGTCCGGGAACGTCGCCGAACAGCACCCCCACCTCGCCCGCGGGGTGGGCGATGCGCTGCAGCGGGCGGCCGCGGAAGTAGGTGACCCCTCGGCCGGGCTCGAGTTCGAGCATCAGCCGAAGCGCGGTGGTCTTCCCGGCTCCGGCGGGGCCGACAAGGGCGGTGACCTGACCGGGTGGTGCGTCGAAGGTGAGATCGTCGACGGCGGGCGGGCGGTCGCGGCGGGGGCTGCTGGTGAGTCCGATGGCCTGGAGCATCGCTTCTCTCGCGGTAGGTGAGACCGCTCCGCGGCTGGGCGGCTACCGAAGCAAGATAACGCTATATTTCGGACTTTTGGCGCAGGGTTGGGGCCACGGGTCGCCCAGGAGCGAGGTGCTCAGACCTCGGGGCGGAGCATCGGCGGGTTGAGCAGAGTCGCCCCGCCGGCCCTGAACAGCTGTGCGGGACGCCCGCCCTGACGGGTCGTGGTGCCGCCCGCCGGAACCAGGAAGCCGGGCGTACCGGTCACCTTGCGATGGAAGTTGCGCGGGTCGAGCGAGACGCCCCACACGGCCTCGTACACGCGGCGGAGCTCACCGACGGTGAACTCCGGCGGGCAGAAGGCTGTCGCCAGCGAGGAGTACTCGATCTTCGAGCGGGCGCGCTCCACGCCGTCACCGAGGATCCGCGCGTGATCGAAGGCGAGCGGCTCGGCCTGCCCGTCGTCCACAGATCCGTCCTTGCCGAGCAGCTCCTCCACCGGGGCCCAGCGCGCGCTGTTCGCGTCGCCGCCCGCGCGCGGGGCGGGAAGATCCGGGGAGAGCGCCAGGTGCGCGACGCTGACCACCCGCATCCGGGGGTCGCGCTCCGGGTCGCCGTAGGTGGCCAGCTGCTCCAGGTGGGCGCCGTTGGCCGGCATGGGCGCCGGGGCGCCGGGGTCGTGGACACAGAGGCCGGTCTCCTCCACCAGCTCCCGCGCCGCGGCGGCGCCCAGGTCCTCGTCGGCCCGGACGAATCCGCCGGGCAGGGCCCACCTGCCCTGGAACGGCGGCTCTCCCCGCCGTACCACCAGGGCGCACAGGGCATGGCGCCGCACGGTGAGCACGACCAGATCGACAGTGACGGCGAAGGGCGGAAAGGCCGACGGGTCGTAGGGAGGCATGCCGTGATCATAGTCGTCTTCCTGACGATAAACACGCCCCTCCCGCGCATCGCCGTCGACTTCTTCTCGCTCCCCCGGGACCACGCCGGTGCTGTGGGGCGGCATCAGGTCAGCCCCCCAGCTGGAGGCCCTCGGAGGCCTCCTCGACCATGCCGAGGCCCAGCCGGCTCACTCTCGCGGCGAAGGGCTCCCCGGCCACCCGTAGGCCTGACAGCCGTACGGCTCCGAGTGGAGCCGACCGTACGGGGTGCAGGGCGACGGTCCCTCCGAGGGCGTCCGGACGGATCCCCACGAGGGCCGTCACGAGGTGGACCGCGCCGGCCGCCGCGACCGCCGCCGGCCGGCAGGCCGTCGGATGGGGAACGGGCATCGCCCCGGTCGTCCGCACACCGCCGCCGTACATCTCGGGCAGCCGGTAGCCGAACGCCTCCGCCGCGTCGACCGCGCCCTTCAGCAGGGAACCCGCCTCTCGCTCGTACCCCGCTGCAGCAAGACCCGCGACGGCCACCGCCGTCTCGTGGACCCGCACGGCTCCGGCCCGGTGCCCGAGGGGATTGTGGCCGGGCTCCTTGGCCCCCAGGCTCCGCAGCCCCCAGCCGGAGTCGAGCGCGGGCGTGCCGAGCAGCCGGGCCAGCTGCTCGGTGGCGGCCTTGTCCAGCAGACCCGGAGCGAACCGGCCACCGCCCAGGAGTCCGGTGTCGAGGAGGTGCGCCGCCCAGCCGCCCAGCTGGGTCCACGGCCGGCCGCCCGGCACCAAGGCCGCGGCGGGCCTGCCGCCGGACCTGTCGTCGAGCCAGAACGCCGCCCGGAACCGCTCGCGCAGGACACGAGCCCACTCCCGCCAGTCATCACCCCCGGGGCGGCCGCAGCCGTCGAGCAGGTCGGCGCCCAGCACGGCGGCGCGGTGGGCGTGTGCCTGGGTCTCGGCCCGCCACGGCCCGGCGGGCCCCGGGTCCGGCACGAAGCCGTGCGGGTCGGCCGCGGCGCGGAGCCATTGAAGGCATCGTTCCGCCGCGGGGAGGAGCTCCATGAGGTCCTGCTCGGGCAGCCCCCACCGCCTCGCCTCGGCGAGGACCGCGGGAAAGGCGAGCGTGGCCTCGATGCCCGTGCAACGCGGGGGGAGGAAGGGGCCCGCGTCCCTGAGCGGGCCCTGGATACGGCCACTCCCCTGCCCGGGCCCGTCGAGCAGGCCGCGGGCCAGGGTGCGGAGTGTGGTGACGGCGAGCCGGGTGCCGAGCGGGAGGGCCATCCTCGCCGCCCAGAGCGCCTCGGCGGTGGCGGGTCCGCAGCGCCAGGGCACTCCGGCGGCGAGGTGTACGTCGCTCGAGTGCAGTGGGTCTCGTTGCAGGAGCGCCCGCAGGTCGTCGACGGCCACCCGCAGCAGTTCGCCGATCCGGGGGTCGTCGCCCTCGGCGCGCGCTTCCGCGAGGACGACCCCGCTGGGTCGTCCCGTCCCGACGCCGACTGCTCCCGAGGGGCGGGGCGCACGGTCCGCCCGCACCCTGAGCTCGATGGTCCGGGTGGCTCCGGGAGCCAGGTCGATCTCCCAGCGGAGGAGTCCCGCAGCGGCGAGCGCGTCCGTCGGCGGTGGGTCGGCGCTGACGGAGGCGTACCGTCCGTCCCCCGCTGTCCAGCGCATCCCCGTGCCGTGAACGCTCGCGGCGATCTCGGGTCCCGGACGCCCCGCCGCCACGGCGCCCAGGTCCGCGAGATCCGTGCCCAGAGCGATTTCCACCGGGAGCCTGAGGGGTCGTCCGGCGGAGCTGCGCAGAGTGATCCGCTCGGTCCCGTCGGCGTCGCGTGAGCGCTCGACCGTGAGACCGGGGTCGGGTCCGATGTCTCCTGCCGTACGGACGGCCGCGAGGAAGACCACGCGGTCCGCCGAGGCCTGGCGCCCCTGCAGCGCGAGTGGTTCGCGGCCTGCCACTCGCAGCACGGAGCGGGCGAGGAGACGGCGTCCCGAGACGTAGACGCCTTCGAGGCCGTTACCGGTGAGCTGGCCGTGGTCGGGAGAGATCGCGAGGGCGGGCAGGGCCACGCAGAGGAGCGCGTGGTGCACCGAGGGCGGCTCCCCCGGTCGGGCCACGGCAGGAGGCGTCGGACCGGCGGACGGTGCCTGTCCGGCGGCCGGGAGTCCGGGGGCTGGGGCGGGACGGGAGGCCATGGGTGGTGTGCGGTGCTCTCTGTGCGATCCGTACTGCCGGGTAAGGGTCGGCGGCACGGGTCGTCGGGCTCCGCCACAGAGGTGAACGCCGCCGTGGGCGGCCTGGTCACGGGCGTCATCGTCCGCTCCTCGTCCCGCGCTGCCCGCCGCGCGGTCCGCCCGGCCGGGTCGCGGCAGCCCGTGCTTGCCGGCCGGAGCCCTTGCCGGGTCGCGTCCCCGCGCTCGGCGCCCCCTTCCTCGGGGCCCTCCCGGCCTTCACCGCTTTCCCCGCCTTCACGGGGCGGAGCGCGGCGGGCTGCTCCGGAGCCGCCGTCCTCGACCCACGCTCCTGCCGCAGGCAACTGCGCAGGGATTCGGGGTCGAGGCCCTCGTTGCAGGCCTGGTGCAGCAGACGAGCGAAGACGTAGTCGGGGTCGGCGGCCAGAGCGAGCCCGAGGGCGACACGCGCGGCCGGCTCGTCCCCGGTCGACCAGGCCACCCAGCCGGCGAGCGTGAGCGGGGCGGCGGCGTGCTCGCCGAACGGCGCGACGCAGCGCCGGGCCAGCACGCGCCACAGCCGCAGGGCCGACGCGCCCTCACTGCCCTCCATCCACTCGGCGGCCTGGTCCCGCGTCTCCCGGTCCTGGAGCCCCAGGATCAGCGCGGCGGCCTCGTCGGCGTCGATCGCCGCGTCGTCGGCCGCGTCCTGTTCCGCCGTCGCAGGGCCACGCCCGTCGGTCGGCAGGGGTGTCGCGGCCGGAGCGTCCAAGCGCCGGAGGACTTCGCGGGCGAGGCCGAGCGTCGTCTTCCTGACGTCGGCGCGGCCCGCTCCCGGCGGACCGTCGAAGATCTTGGGGACGATCACAGCGGCGGCCTCGTTGAGGGCTTTGCGCTGCCGTTCGTCCTCCGCCGAGGGCGAGATACGGGGTGTGAGCCGGGCCTCCATGTCCCGCAGGGATCCCCGGACCTGGATACCGGCGTAGGCGGCGGAGGCGGCCATGACCGACGTGCCGGTCAGGGCCAGGGGTGTCCCGTCGGGCGGGCAGCAGCGGATGTCGGGGCAGCAGTAGGAGAAGTACAGCCCGTCGGAGATGCAGAGCGCTTCGTGGACGGGAATGTCGAGCGCACCGCAGGCGGTGCGCAGGCGCTGGGCGAACGGGCTCAGCCGCTCCATCACATGACGGCCCGTCTCACCGGGCGCGGGGTCCTGGCAGAGGAAGACGACGATGCCGTCCGGCCGGGTGCCGCGCCGGACGCAGCCGTCGACGAGGCACTCGGCGAGGTGTTCCGCCGTCGACGGCCATTCGTTCGCGGACCGCGGGATGCCGAGCCTGACCCGGCCGCCGAACCGTCCGTGCTCGCCGTGGAGGGCGACGAGGACGACGGAGTCGGTCGGGTGGAAGCCGAGCATGAACGGGAGCGCGTCGGCCAGTTCAGCGGGGCCGCGCAGCGTGATCTGCTGACTTTCGGGCGTTCCACGGAATTCGTGCGGGTTCGTGTTCATGGTCACGACGGTCTCGCGCCGACCGCCGACTCCGAAAGCCCTGTGGATAACTCCCCTGACGGACCGTCCGCTGGTTGTCCACAGCTCCGGCTGCGCGGTGGCGCGATGTCCGAGGCATCGGCTTGCATAGGGGCATGACAGGTGACGGAGTGCCCGCACTCACCCCGAAGCCGCGAGAACCAGCGGAAGGACAGGCCCGCTGCCGGCGCGGCGGAGCTGCCGGGTCGCGACGGCGAGAGTCCAGCCGGAGTCGGTGCAGTCGTCCACCAGCAGGACGGGGCCGGCGGCTTCCGCCACGGCGGCGGCCAGCTCGTCCGAGACCGTGAAGGCACCGAACAGGCCCTTGAGGCGCTGCGCGGAGTTGCTCCGGCGTGCCGCTTCAGCGCCGTGCGCTCCGGTGTACGTCAAGCTGCCGAGGTAAGGGAGGCGACCGATGGACGCGATCCCTTGCGCGAGGGATCCGACGAGCTGCGGTCGGCGCAGCGACGGTACGGCGACCACGCCCACCGGCCGGGCCGTGGCGTCCGCGACGTTCGGCGCCCACCCGCCCGGAGAGCGTGCCCAGTCGGCGAGGACGGCCACCGCCGCCTTCAGGACGTCGTCGGGGACCGAACCGTCCGGTGCGTTCTCGGCCAGCAGGGGGCGCAGCCGGTTGCCCCAGCCGATGTCCGAGAGCCGGCCGAGGGCGCGCCCGGTGGAGCCCTGCTCACCAGCGGGGATGCGCCCCTTGAGATCGATACCCAGGGCCGGCATGCCGGTCGGCCACATCCGGCGCGGCTCGACCTCCACACCCGGACGGTCCAGCTCGCGTGCGGCGCCCGTCAGCGCCTCGGACGAGACGGACGAGCCGATCCAGGCACCCGCGCAGTTGTCGCACCGGCCGCACGGCTCCGCGCCCTCGTCGTCCAGCTGGCGGCGGAGGAACTCCATCCGGCACTGCGTCGTGCTCACGTAGTCCCGCATGGCCTGCTGCTCGGCCTTGCGCTGCCGCGCCACCCACGCGTACCGCTCCGTGTCGTACGCCCACGGCTGCCCCGTGCTCTCCCAGCCGCCCTTCACCCGCTTCACGGCCCCGTCCACGTCGAGGACCTTGAGCATCGTCTCCAGCCGGGTGCGCCGCAGATCGACCGCCGCCTCCAGCGCCGGCACGGACAGCGGCCGTCCCGCGTCCGCGAGGGCCGTGAGCGTCTGACGCACCTGGGCCTCGGGCGGGAACGCGGTGTCGGCGAAGTAGCGCCAGATCGCCTCGTCCTCCTTGCCCGGCAGCATCAGCACCTCCGCGTGCTCCACGCCGCGCCCGGCACGGCCCACCTGCTGGTAGTAGGCGATCGGCGAGGAGGGCGAGCCGAGGTGGATGACGAAACCGAGATCGGGCTTGTCGAAGCCCATGCCCAGCGCCGAGGTCGCCACCAGCGCCTTCACACGGTTCTGCTGCAGATCGGCCTCGGCCTGCAGCCGGTCGGCGTTCTCCGTGCGGCCCGTGTAGGAGTCCACCGTGAAGCCGCGCTGCCGCAGAAAGGCCGTGGCTTCCTCGGCCGCGGCCACGGTCAGGGTGTAGATGATCCCGGAACCCGGCAGCTCGTCGAGGTGCTCGGCGAGCCAGGCCAGGCGATGGGCGGCGTCCGGCAACGGGACGACTCCGAGCCGCAGGCTCTCCCGCTCCAGCGTGCCACGCAGCACCAGGGCCTCACCGGCGCCCGTACCCAGCTGCTCGGCCACGTCGGCGGTGACCCGCGCGTTGGCCGTCGCCGTGGTGGCCAGTACCGGCACTCCCGGGGAGAGCTCGCCGAGCATGGCCCGAAGCCGGCGGTAGTCCGGGCGGAAGTCGTGTCCCCAGTCGGAGATGCAGTGCGCCTCGTCGACGACCAGCAGACCGGTCGTGGCGGCGAGCTTCGGCAGCACCTGCTCGCGGAAGTCGACGGAGTTGAGCCGCTCCGGACTCACGAGGAGGACATCGGTCTCGCCCCGCTCCACCTCCCCGTAGATGGCGTCCCACTCCTCCGGGTTGGCCGAGTTGATGGTGTGCGCCCGGATCCCCGCCCGCTCCGCCGCCTCGACCTGGTTGCGCATCAGCGCGAGCAGCGGCGAGATGATCACCGTCGGACCGGCCCCGCGGCGGCGCAGCAGGGCGGTGGCGACGAAGTACACCGCCGACTTGCCCCAGCCCGTGCGCTGCACCACCAGCGCACGGCGACGCTCCTCCACCAGGGCCGCCACCGCCTGCCACTGGTCCTCCCGCAGCCGAGCGGAGCCTCGGGGAGCGCCCACCAGCTCGGCGAGGATGATGTCGGCTTCGGCACGGAGTTCCAGGTTGTCCATGACTCCATGCAACCGGATGGCACCGACAATCGGCCAATTCACCCAGAGCGACACCTCGCCCGCGAACAGTTCTCGGCCCGTACGTCAGCGAGGCCTCACCGGCGCGTTCCGCCTGATGTCTGACGTCCGGAGGTGAAACGGCGAGTGAACAGTGGGTGTCGGGGCAGGGATATGAGTGGCATACCGCCCCATTCCAGTCAGCGGCGTCAATTGCTCGTTGCCGCTCGCGCACGGGCCAGCAAGAATTGGGAACCCGCCCGGCATGGCCCCGTACGCGGTCCGGAAGGACTGTGCCGTGGTGCGCCCTCACTCGACCCTGCCCGCCCAGCGGGCGCGTATCCGAAGGGAGGACCGTGACCTTCGGATTCGCTCCGTCCGCAGCCAGTTCGATCACCTCGTCGACCGAGTCCGCCAGCCGCCTCGCTCGGATGCTGGAGCCGGCGGAGTGGGCGGCGGCCGAGATCCCGCTGCTCCGCAACCCCCGTGAGGTCGTCAGCGGCCTGCACAGCCGCCACCGTCCGACACCGGCGACGGCGGTCGTCGCCGTGCTCGACCACGAGGAACGGCTCGCCGCCAGCGCCTCGTTCACCCGCCGTCCGGTACCGGCGGACGGCTGGGAGTTCCGCAACGTGCTCCTCGCCCATCTGCGCCGCGTCATCCCGCACGACCTGCGCCGCCGGACACCCGTACGGACAGCGGTGCTGCTCTACTGCCGAGACGGCGACGAGCGGTGGACGGAGGAGGACGGCGCCTGGATGTGGGGCCTGCGGGACGCCTGCACGCTCCACGGGCTGCGCTGTGGCGCGTACATCACCCTGACGCGCACCGGCTGGCAGGTACAGGGCGAAGGGCGTGGCGGCCGGTACCCCGGCTCGGGTTCGCGCCCCGCGCCGCTCGGCGATGTCACGTCCGAGATCGGTCTTCTGACTCCCCGTACGGCCGGAGGTGCGGCCGAACCGCTGCGCAGGACTGCGGCCCGCTGAGGCGGACCACTGCGACCACCTCGAGCGCTCCGACCGTTGCGGCCGCTCCGAGGCGGAGCACACCGGCCGCCGGGGCGTGGCCGCGGCCCGGCCGCCCCGAAGGGCAGCCGGGTCGGGACCACGGGAAGCGGTCCCGAGCAGACGTCAGACGCCCGCGCCGAGCACGGCGTTGATGCGCTGCGGGTCGCCGCAGACGATGAGCAGCGCGCTCGCGCGCCCCATCGCCAGGGGCAGCGCCTTGGCGACTGCCTCCTCGGTTCCGCCGTTGAGCGCCACCACGACCACGGGCCGGGCGGCTGCCCGCTCCACGGCGTCGGCGTCGGCGAAGAACACGTCGTCGCCGGCGTCCTGCTGGGCCCAGTAGGCGGTCTCCCCGAAGGACAGCTCGTGCGCTGCCCACGGGTGCTGCTCGCCGGTGGTGAGAACAAGGACGTCGCCGGGGGCGCGGCCGGTCTCGAGGAGCAGATCGACGGCCTCTTCGGCGGCGTCGATCGCGCCGTCGACCGGGGCCGGGATCAGCTGGATCTGCGGGCCGCTCCGCTGCTCGGAACGATTCTCTGGGCGAGCCGACGGCGACTGCGCGGCCGCGGCGTGCGGGCGGGGCACCGGCGGTCCGGGCCTGGCCGGTCCGGGGCCGGGACGCCCGGGACGCGGCGAGGCCGCGGAACGCGGACCGGGTACGGGACGGGGGGTCGGCGCGGGGTGGCCTGCGGCCGTGCCGCGGGGACCCTGGGCACTCTCGTGAATCTGAGGCTCCTCGGGGATGAGAGGCATGGGTGGATGTCTATCAAACGCCGGTGCGCGGGGCTCCGGCGGGTGGGCACAATCGTGCGACCCGGCTGTCGGCCGTAGCCTGCCGGGAAGTTCAGAAATCGAAGCCGAGCTGGCCCCCGCTCTCCAGTGCGACCGCCTCGGCGGAGATGCGGACCTTCTTGAGATGCCGCCACTGGGGCAGCGCGTCGAGATACGACCAGGAAAGCCGGTGGAAGGGCGTCGGTCCGCGTTCTTCCAGGGCGGCCTTGTGGACCGGCGAGGGGTAGCCGGCGTTGGCGCCGAAGCCGTACCCCGCGCACCCCTCCGACTCGCCCTCCAGCTCGGCCATCATCGCGTCACGCCGGACCTTGGCGATGACCGAGGCCGCGGCCACGGCGATACAGGACTGGTCGCCCTTGATCACCGTGCGAACCTTCCAGGGGCTGCCGAGGTAGTCGTGCTTCCCGTCGAGTATCACCGCGTCGGGGCGGACGGGCAGGCCCTCCAGCGCGCGCACGGCGGCCAGCCGCAGGGCGGCGGTCATGCCCAGCTCGTCGATCTCCTCGGGGGAGGCATGGCCGAGGGCGTAGGAAGTGACCCACTTCTCGAGTTCCGCGGCCAGGGCGGTACGACGCTTGGGCGTGATCAGTTTGGAGTCGGTCAGGCCCTCGGGGGGCCGACGCAGACCGGTCACGGCCGCGCAGACCGTGACGGGACCGGCCCATGCCCCGCGTCCGACCTCGTCTACCCCTGCGACGATCTTGGCGCCGGTGGTGGCTCGGAGCGAGCGCTCGACGGTGTGAGTAGGTGGTTCATAGGGCATGGCGCCAGACAGGTTACGCCGGTGGACCCCGCCCGCGATACCCGGATTCCCCTCCGATGTCCGAACGGGCCATCCGAAGCCGGTCTGAGACGGCTTGATCTGATCGATCACGGGGGACGGGAACGCAGGCACCCCGGCCCCCTGCCGCCCGAAAGCGGGGCAGGAACCGGGGTGCGCGGCACAGCGCCGAGGTGCGGGTGTCGTCCGTCCGGAAGGCTCCGAACGTCAGGGGGCGCCGTACGGGTCGCCGGTCCCCTCGCCTCTTTCGTAGGGGTCGTAGTCGTCCGCTCCGGTCAACGCTCCGCACTCGGCCGGGGTCCGCTCGATGCCCCGCTCCGCAAGGAGCGTGCGTGCCCTCGCCTCCGACCAGCTGGTGGCGTACCAGCCTCCGTCGTCGTCCCGCAGCCGCGCCTCGATGTCCAGGAGGGCGCAGGAGCGCTGTGGCTCGGGGAGCCGGTCGAGGGCGGGTACGGCGTCCGCCGACAGTCCGGCGAGGTAGGAAATGTCGATCTTCTCGGAGCTGCTGAACCGCTCGACGTTCCGCTCGGCGACCAAGGCGTCGGGAGAGGCCAGGCCGAAGGCGAGAACACCCGCGGCCGCGCTGACGGCCACGGCACGGGGCAGCAGCCGGGCGCCGAAGATCCCCGCCGCCATGATCAGCAGGATGACCAGACCCAGCCAGATCTCCATGGCGGTCACGGAGATGCGCAGCCGCGTGAGCCCGTACGCGTCCACGTACAGATCCATTCTGCGCAGTGCCGAGGCGACCACGACCAGCGTCAGGACGCACAGGGTGCCGAGGACGGCTCGGACGAGCGTGCGGTCGCGCGCGTCCGCCCGCGGTGCCCAGCGCAGGGCGAGACCGATCACCACGAGGGTGAGCAGGGTGGCCATCAGAAGCTGCCAGAAGCCCTGACGGGCGTACTCGGAGTAGGTCAGGTCGGTCTCTTCGAGGACCTTGTCGTACCCGCCGAAGAGGACCGCGAGTTGGACCGCGTTGAAGGCGGCGAAGAGCAGGTTGAGCACGATGAGCGGAAGAGCCCACTCCAGTCGTGCGCGGGCGCGGCCCGGGCGGATCGTCAGCCTGTCCCAGCGCAGTGGCGCGGCGGCGGTACGGGCGAGGGCGACGGCGCCGAAGAGGCCGAGCAGGAAGAGGGAGAGCCGCCAGGGCGCCTGCTCCAGCGAGATGTCGGGCATCAGGGAACCGAGCAGGTCCGCGAAGGCCGCGTCGGCGCCGGCGAACAGCGCGCCGAAGACCACGAGCAGGGCGACGGCCGCTCCGACGGTCCGCACGACGGGGCCCCACCGTCCTCGGGAGCCCTCCGCCCGGTCCCGTACACCGCGCCAGATCCAGCCGGTTCCGGAGCCGAGGGAGTCGAACAGACCGAGCGGCGCGAGGAGAACACTCGGCCAGCCCCGGCCGCCGTGCAGGGCGAGTGCCGTCACGCCGAGGGCGGTGACGATCGCGAGGAAGGTCGGCCACCCGGCGTCGCGCAGGGCCGGTACGGCGAGGAGTGCGCCGCCGCCGATCGCCCAGACCAGTGTCCAGGGGCGGAGCCGACGGCCTGCCGCCCGCGCGGCGAAGGCTGCGGCGAGGACCGCGGGGGCGGCCACGATCATCAGGTTCAGGCCGATTCCCTCGCCCAGGAGCAGGGCGCTCAGCACGGCGGTGGCCAGGACGGCGCAGAGCGTCGCGGCGGTGACCTGGGCAGGCGCGGCGGGGCGCAGCCGGGTGAGCCAGTTGTCGCCCGGGGGCGCGGGCGGCGCCCAGGGATGCGGAGGCCGGCCACCCGGCCACGCCGTGGCCGCCATGGCCCGCTGGTGCGGCGGCGGGTACGCCCCGGGCGGTACGGGACCGGTGGCCATATACCCGACAGGACCAGGCGGCACGGGCGCAACGTGGCCAGGGGGCACGGGCGCAATGTGGCCAGGAGGCACAGGCGCTACGTGGCCAGGAGGCACAGTCGCTACGTGGCCAGGGGGAACGGGCGGCGCGGAGCCGGTCGCTACGGGTGGCGCGGAGCCGACGGGCAGGGCCGGACCGGTTTCCGGCCCCGGCCCGGGCCCGGACGGCGTCTGTGCCTTCGGCTCGGCAGCGAGCCCCGCCGTGGAGCCGGCAGCGGTCGCCTCGGGCGCGGGCTCGCTGATGGGCTGAGCTCCGTCCTTCGGCGGTGGATCGGACGGTATCTCGTTCACGGGACCCCCTCCCGACCCGGCTCGCATCCAGTGCCTCGATGGCGGAGGGCTGCGGTCCGGGTGTCGCGTCGACGCGCTCTCGTCATGATCAGCGCTGCGGAGTGGCCGACTCTAACGGCGCTCCGGCCGTTCGGACCCGGCCGAGCGACGCTGTGTCAGGACCGTGACACTCGTCGGCCGGTTTCGGGGGTACAGCGCGCACCGTTCCGGACTGCGGGAAGGGGTCGGTTCAGGGGCGGGCGGCGGACGGCACCCAGTCCGGCAGCTCTTCCGTGCGCTCCAGCCAGGACGCGGGCGGCGCACCGGCCACGCCGGAGGCCACGACACCGCCGGCGATCGCGCAGGTGGTGTCGACGTCACCGCCGACCTGGGCGGTCGTCCAGAACACCTGCTCGTAGTCACCGAGGGCGCGGGCAGCCGACCAGAGCGCGAACGGCACGGTGTCGTGGGCGCTGGTGCGGCGCCCACTGCCCAGGACCGCCGCGACCGTTCCGGCGTCGCCGTAGTCGAGCATGTCGCGGGCCCGGCGCAGCCCCGCCCCGACCGCGCTGCGCGGGACGAGGGCGATCACTCCGTCCAAGAGGTCCGTGGGCGTGGGCGGGCCCGCCGGATCCGCGGCGAGTGCCGCCGCCGCGGCCACGGCCATGGCGCCGACGACGGCCTCACGGTGCTGGTGCGTGGTGTACGCCGAGATCTCGGCCTGGTGGGTCGCCTGCTCCGGGTCGTCCGCGTACCAGGCGCCGAGCGGCGCGATCCGCATCGCCGCACCGTTGCCCCACGAGCCCTGTCCGTTGAAGAGCGCGGCGGCGAGCTCACGCCAGTCGCCGCCCTCCCTGATGAGCCGGAGCATTCTGTTGACGGCCGGGCCGTAGCCCCGGTCGAAGTCGTGGCGCTCGGCCAACGACTGCGCGAGCGCGTCCTGGTCGATCCGCCCGTGCCGGACGAGCACGGCCAGGACGGAGCCGGCCATCTCGGTGTCGTCGGTCCACTGCCAGGTGCCCTCGGGCAGCTCGCGTCGTTTGAGCAGCGGATAGTTGACGGGAACGAAGAACTGGGAGCCCAGGGCGTCTCCCACGGCCAGTCCTCGAAGGCTGGCCAGGGCGCGTTCGAAGCGCCGGTCGAGAGTGGAGTCAGCGGTCATCGCTTCACCACTCTATCCGGTGTGGCCGTACGGTTCCGGAGTACGCCAGTGCTCGAACGGCCGGTCCAGGACGTACCTGCCGTCCGCGCCGAGCAGCAGTGTCCGGGTCTCGCCGTTGCCCGGGTTGGAGAGCGACTCGAACTCGGCGACGCTCCAGTGGAACCACCGCATGCAGAACAGCCGCATGGTCAGCCCGTGGGTCACCAGCAGGACGTTCGGCGGATGGTCGGGCGCCTCGAAGCTGCGGTACAGGCTCTCCAGGAACGCCCCGACCCTGTCGTACACGTCGGCCCCCGACTCGCCCTGTGCGAAGCGGTAGAAGAAGTGCCCGTACGCGTCCCGGTACGCCTTCTGCAGGCGTACGTCCTCCCTGTCCTGCCAGTTCCCCCAGTCCTGCTCCCGCAGGCGCGGCTCCTCCCGCACCCGGACCCGCTCGGGGTCGAGCCGGAATTCCCGCAACGTCTCGTGCGTGCGGCGGTACGGGGAGACGTACACGCTGACCTGCTCCTCCCCGAAGAGGTCCCGCAGCCGCTCCCCTGTCTCCCTGGCCTGCCGCAGCCCGGTCTCGGTGAGCCTGAGCGCGTGATCGGGCTCGCGCTCGTACACCGTGTCGTCGGCGTTGCCTTCGGACTCTCCGTGCCGTACGAGGACGATGCGTCGCGGTCGTGCCATGCCACGACCCTAGATCGCCCCGTGCGCGCGGGCTCAGTCGGGTAGGCGCCCGGCGTCCATCCGGCGTATGCGGCCGGTGAAGCGCCGGCGCAGCTGTCGGTCGTGGGAGACCACGACCAGGGCTCCGTCCCACTGGTCGAGGGCCGCCTCCAACTCCTCGACGAGACCGAGGGCCAGATGGTTGGCGGGTTCGTCGAGCAGCAACAGGTCGACCGGCCTGGCCAGCAGGCGGGCGAGCGCGAGCCTGCGGCGCTGCCCGGCGGAGAGGCTGCCGACGGGCACCTGGAGGTCGCTCGGCCGGAACATTCCGTACGACAGGAGGAGTTCGGCC
Organism: Streptomyces sp. NPDC047981; assembly: GCF_040653315.1. Taxonomy (NCBI): domain Bacteria; kingdom Bacillati; phylum Actinomycetota; class Actinomycetes; order Kitasatosporales; family Streptomycetaceae; genus Streptomyces; species Streptomyces sp. NPDC047981. The sequence goes on from NZ_JBEZNQ010000045.1 coordinate 40,482, forward strand.
TGCTCGTCCTCGGTGAGTGCCAGTCCCCGGCCGAAGGCGGCAAGGAGTCGCTCCGCGGGGCGGTGTGCGGGTATCTCCTGGGCGAGGAAGCCGATCCGTCCACGGCGGCGGACCTCCCCCGTGTCCGGTTCGGTCAGCCCGGCCATGACACGGAGCAGCGTGGACTTGCCCGCGCCGTTGTCTCCGTGGATGAGGAGCTTCTCCCCCGCTGCGACCGTCAGCCGGTCGACGGCCAGCCGGTCCGCTACGCGCACTCCGGCCAGGCTCACCAGCTCGCCTTCCGCACCCCCGGCGACGGGTCGCGCGGCGAAGGCGAGCGGCAGGGGCGGCTTGGCGACCGGGTCTGCCCGGAGCCGGCGCAGTCGCTCCTGGGCGTTGCGGACACGACCGGAGACGGAGGCCTGGACGCGGCCGCCCGCGCGGTCGTACGCCATCTTGTTGTTGTCCTTGATCGAGCGCCCCATCGCGACTCCGTGCGCGGTGGTCGTGGCGTAGGCCTCCAGCCGGGAGGTCTCTTCGCGCCAGTCCTCGTGCGCCTGCTCCCAGCGGCGGCGGGCGGCGGCCTGCTCGGCCCGGAAGCCCGCGTAGCCGTCGCCGTACCGGACGATCGTGCGGCGGTCGGCGTCGACCTCCAGGACGGAGGTGGCGACCCGCTCCAGGAAGACCCGGTCGTGGGAGACGGCCACGACCGTGCCCCGGTGCGCGAGCAAGGCCTCCTCCAGCCAGTCCAGGGCCCGTTCGTCGAGGTGGTTGGTCGGTTCGTCCAGCAGCAGCACCTCGGGCGCGGCGGCGACCGCGCAGGCGATGCCGAGCCGGGCCTGTTCGCCGCCGGACAGGCTGCCGAGCGTGCGCTCACGCTCCACTGACGCGAGTCCGAGTCCGTGCATGGCCTTGTCCACACGGGCGTCCGCTTCGTATCCGCCGCGCAGTTCGTAGGCCGTGAGCAGCTCTCCGTACGCGTCCAGCTCCGCCGCTCCGGCCGTGGCCAGCGTGGCCTCGCTCGACCGCAACCGCCGCGCCATGTCTCTGAGCTCGGCCAGCGAGTCGTCGATCGCGTCGGCCACGGTGTGGTCGGCCGACAGGCTCGGGGTCTGCGCGAGCACGCCCGTGCCGCCTTCGGTGAAGGTCACCGCCTCCCCCTCGTCGGGGGCGTCGAGTCCGGCGAGCAGGCGGAGCAGGGTGGACTTTCCCGCCCCGTTCTCACCCACGATCCCGATGCGCTCACCGGGGCGCACGGTGAGCGAGATCCGGTCGAGCAGCAGCCGGTCACCACGGGAAACGGTCACGTCATGGAGAGAGATCTGTGTAGGCAAGGGCGCCTCCAAGGGGGGTCGGGCCGGCAGGACCACCGCTAAATGCAACCGCAGTGGCGTTACGAAGACTATGACAGACTCGACCGACTAACGCAACGGGAGTAGCAATTGAACAACTCGATGGAAGACGACCAGCCGCCACCGCCCGGCAGCCGCCGCCCCGGCGGCCGTACCGCACGCACCCGAGCCGCCGTGCGCGACGCCGTTCTCACGGGCCTGGCCGAGCAGGGCTACCCGGCCCTGACCGTGGAGTACGTGGCCGAGCACTCCGGCGTCCACAAGACGACGCTCTACCGGCGCTGGGGCAGCCTCGAAGGGCTCGTCGCGGACGCGCTGGACCTGGCCGGCGAGGACGCCTGGACCGCTCCGGACACCGGCAGTCTGGACGGCGACCTGCGGGCACTGGCCCGTGAGGTGGTCGACTCGTTCTCCGACCCCGCGCTCTCGGCGGCGCCGACCGCCTTCGTCGGAGCGGCCTTCCAGTCGGAGCGCGCCGCGGAGGCGCTGCGCGCCTTCTACACCGAGCGCTTCAGCCGCTGCGAGGCGGTCGTCGACCGGGCCCTCGCGCGGGGCGAGGCGCCCGAAGGCACCGACGCGGGCGCGGTCGTGCGCGCCGTCTCCGCCCCCCTGTTCCTGCGCCTGTTCGTCACGCGCGAGCCGCTCGACACCGAGCTGGCCGACCAGTCGGCCCGTGCGACGCTGGCCGCGGTCGCGGCCGGGGCGTTCGTACCTCCGTCGGTCCTCCCGGGCAGCGGAGCCGAGCCCGACAAGGGGTGATCAGACCGTCCAGGACGGCTCGAGCTGCACCACGTCCCCGCTCAGCGCCGCGACGTCGGCCTCCGTCTGGGCCCGCAGCCCGAGCCGCTCGATGCGCTCCACGCGGTACTTGCCGTGCTCCGCGGCGGACTTCCACATCGAGAGCACCACGAACTCGTTGCCCGGCGCCTCGCCGAACACCCCCCGGAGCATCCCGGGAGAACCGGCCATCGCCGGGTTCCACACCTTCTCCTGCATCAGCGCGAAGTGCTCGACCCGGTCCTCGTGGACCCGGCAGTGCGCCACCCGCGCCACGTCGGCATCCGTGAACCTGGGCTCGAAGCCGGTCTTCACGTCGAAGCGGTGGTCGAAGAGTTTGACCTGGAGGTCCTTGAACGAACCCGACTGCGCGGCCGCGAGCCGGTCGTGCGATCGCGCCATGAACGAGTCGTAGAAGGCGCGGCTCTCCCAGAACGAGAAGACATGGGCGACACCGGGCCGTGCCCGGCTCCATCCTCCGCCCTGGCCCCGGAATCCCGGCTCACCCAGCAGCCCCGCCCATTTCCGCTGCCCCCGTTCGAACCCGCGACGGTCCACCACGGTGCAGCGAATCCACTTGACCAGCACGGCGCCATGGTACGGGGCATTCACCCTCCGCCACCCGGTTCTCGCGGTGAGTGCGCATGACACCATGAACAACCGGTCGGAGACCATGGGCAGTTGACCGGGCCCGCGGTACCAGTCGTACGCAGAGAGGGAATTCACGGTGAGCGGACTCAACAAGGGGGTCGGCAAGGTCGAGGTGACGCTCAAGTGGGACCCCAGTCCGATCGGCGCCTCGGCGCACGATCTGGACATCATCGCCGGGGTCTACACGGCGGACGATCCGTACGGTGCGCCCGCCTACCTGGTGCACTTCGACAGCCGCTCCCCCGACGGCACGATCACACTGAGCAGGGACAGCCGTACCGGCCAGGGCTTCGGTTACGACGAGGCCATGACCCTGGAGCTCAACCGGCTCGCGCCGCACTACGCGCGCGTGGTGGTGGGAGTGGCCATACAGCAGGGTTCCGGAAGGCTGACGTTCGGCGATGTCGTCAACACCGGAGTACGGGTCGCCGAGGGCTACACGGAGCTCGCCGTCCACGGCTTCGAGGACGTCGCCGGAGCCACGGCGGCGACGGTCGTGGAGTTCACACGCGACGGATCCGAGGGCTGGTCCTACCGCTCCGCGCTCCGCGGGTTCGACACGGACCCGCGGGCCTTCACCGCGGTGATGGGCGCCAAGAACGCCTGAACGAGAAAGGGGACCGGCCCCAGGCCGGTCCCCTTCTCAGTCACCGCTCAGCCGACGGCTCAGCTGCAGCCGCTCGTCGAGCCGCAGCCCTCGCAGATGTAGCAGGAGCCCGCCCGCTGCATCTTCGTGCCGCACGAGAAGCAGAGCGGGGCGTCCGCGCTGATCCCCAGCTGCATCTCGACGAGTTCCGCCGAGGTGTGCGCCTGCTTCGGGGCCGGCACCTCCACCTTCGGCGGGGTCGAGACGGCCTTCAGGGTCTCCGTCTGGCGCGGGGCGGACTGGGCCAGGCCCTCGACGTCCACCTCGTCGTCGGCGGGCTCGTAGGAGCCCGTCTCCAGGTGCCGCTGACGCTCCTCGGCCGAGTGGATGCCGAGCGCGGAGCGGGTCTCGAAGGGCAGGAAGTCCAGCGCCAGGCGGCGGAAGATGTAGTCGACGATCGACTGCGCCATCCGCACGTCCGGGTCGTCCGTCATGCCGGCCGGCTCGAAGCGCATGTTGGTGAACTTCGAGACGTACGTCTCGAGCGGAACGCCGTACTGCAGACCGACGGAGACGGCGATGGAGAAGGCGTCCATCATGCCGGCGAGCGTCGAACCCTGCTTCGACATCTTCAGGAACACCTCACCGAGACCGTCGTCCGGGTAGGAGTTGGCGGTCATGTAGCCCTCGGCGCCACCGACGGTGAACGAGGTGGTGATCCCCGGGCGGCCCTTGGGCAGCCGCTTGCGGACCGGGCGGTACTCCACGACCTTCTCGACGGCCTCGCGGATCGTCGCCTCGGACTTCGCGGTGACCTCGGCCTTCTCCGCCTCCTTCTTCTTGGCGGAGAGGGGCTGGCCGACCTTGCAGTTGTCGCGGTAGATCGCGAGCGCCTTGACGCCCATCTTCCAGGCCTCGAAGTAGACCTCCTCGACGTCCTCGACCGTGGCCGTCTCCGGCAGGTTCACGGTCTTGGAGAGGGCGCCGGAGATCCACGGCTGGATGGCCGCCATCATGCGGACGTGGCCCATCGCGGAGATGGAACGCTCGCCCATGGCGCAGTCGAAGACCTCGTAGTGCTCGGTCTTCAGACCGGGGGCGTCGATCACGTTCCCGTTCTCGGCGATGTGGGCGACGATCGCCTCGATCTGCTCCTCCTGGTAACCCAGGCGGCGCAGGGCCTGCGGGACCGTGCCGTTCACGATCTGCATCGAGCCGCCGCCGACCAGCTTCTTGAACTTGACCAGGGCGAGGTCGGGCTCGAGACCGGTGGTGTCGCAGGACATCGCGAGGCCGATGGTGCCGGTCGGGGCGATGACCGACGCCTGGGCGTTGCGGAAGCCGTTCTTGGCGCCGAGGCGGAGCACGTCCTGCCAGGCCTCCGTGGCGGCGGCCCAGATCGGCGAGTCGAGGTCGTCCATGCGGACGGCCGAGGTGTTGGCGTCGGCGTGCTGCTTCATGACGCGCTGGTGCGGCTCGGCGTTGCGGGCGTAGCCGTCGTACGCGCCGACGACCGCGGCGAGCTCGGCCGAGCGCTTGTACGAGGTTCCGGTCATCAGCGAGGTGATGGCACCGGCAAGGGCGCGGCCGCCGTCGGAGTCGTACGCGTGGCCGGTGGCCATGAGCAGGGCGCCGAGGTTGGCGTAGCCGATGCCCAGCTGGCGGAAGGCGCGGGTGTTCTCACCGATCTTCTGGGTGGGGAAGTCGGCGAAGCAGATGGAGATGTCCATCGCGGTGATGACGAGCTCGACGACCTTGGCGAAACGCTCGACGTCGAACGACTGGTTGCCCTTGCCGTCGTCCTTGAGGAACTTCATCAGGTTCAGCGAGGCGAGGTTGCAGGACGTGTTGTCCAGGTGCATGTACTCGCTGCACGGGTTCGAGCCGTTGATCCGGCCGGACTCGGGGCAGGTGTGCCAGCGGTTGATGGTGTCGTCGTACTGGATGCCCGGGTCGGCACAGGCCCACGCGGCCTCGGCCATCTTGCGGAACAGCGACTTGGCGTCGACCTCCTCGATGACCTCACCGGTCATGCGGGCACGCAGGCCGAACTTCCCGCCGTTCTCGACGGCCTTCATGAACTCGTCGTTCACACGGACCGAGTTGTTGGCGTTCTGGTACTGGACGGACGTGATGTCGTCGCCGCCCAGGTCCATGTCGAAGCCCGCGTCACGGAGGGCGCGGATCTTCTCCTCCTCCTTGACCTTGGTCTCGATGAAGTCTTCGATGTCGGGGTGGTCGACGTCGAGAATGACCATCTTGGCCGCGCGGCGGGTGGCGCCACCCGACTTGATCGTTCCTGCGGAGGCGTCGGCGCCCCGCATGAAGGAGACCGGGCCGGAGGCGTTGCCGCCGGAGGAGAGGAGCTCCTTGGAGGAGCGGATGCGGGAGAGGTTCAGGCCGGCGCCGGAGCCGCCCTTGAAGATCATGCCCTCTTCCTTGTACCAGTCGAGGATCGACTCCATGGAGTCGTCGACGGCCAGGATGAAGCAGGCGGAGACCTGCTGGGGCTGCGGCGTACCGACGTTGAACCACACCGGGGAGTTGAAGCTGAAGATCTGGTGCAGGAGGGCGTAGGCCAGCTCGTGCTCGAAGATCTCCGCGTCGGCGGGCGAGGCGAAGTAGCCGTACTCCTCGCCGGCCTTCGTGTAGGTCTTCACGATCCGGTCGATGAGCTGCTTGAGACCGGTCTCGCGCTGCGGGGTGCCGACGGCCCCGCGGAAGTACTTGCTGGTGACGATGTTGACCGCGTTCACCGACCAGAAGTCGGGGAACTCGACGCCACGCTGCTCGAAGTTGACCGAGCCGTCGCGCCAGTTGGTCATGACGACGTCACGACGCTCCCAGACCACCTCGTCGTACGGATGCACGCCCGGGGTGGTGTGGATGCGCTCGATGCGCAGGCCCTTGGTCGCCTTGGCTCCCTTGGCGCGGGAACCTCGTGCCGGACCGCTCGCCGTCTCTGTCATGCCGCCTCCCATATACGGGCAAAACACCCTTAAGTGCCCAGATAATCCCAGGGCACTGTCTTCTTTGTCTGCTGCCGCGAGCGCCGCTCGGAGCGCTCGTGACACGTCTTTTCGGCCGCGACGCGGCCGGTCGCGACCGGGCTCTCGGCCCGGTCGGCCGGTCAGTCGGCGGCGGTGGCGGGAACGGGGACCCCGGGGGTCGCTCCGCTCTCGCCGTCCTCTGCGGATGGCCGTCGATCGCGGAGTTCCGCGACGGCGGCCTCGAAGTCGTCGAGGCTGTCGAAAGCCTTGTAGACGGATGCGAAGCGCAGGTACGCGACGAGGTCGAGCTCCTGCAGCGGGCCGAGGATGGCCAGACCCACGTCATGGGTGGTCAGCTCGGCGCTCCCGGTGGCGCGCACCGCCTCCTCGACCCGCTGGCCGAGCTTGGCGAGGGCGTCCTCGGTCACGGGCCGCCCCTGGCACGCCTTGCGCACGCCGGAGATGACCTTGGTGCGGCTGAAGGGTTCGGTCACGCCCGAGCGCTTCACCACCATGAGCGAGCACGTCTCGACCGTCGTGAAACGACGGGAGCAGTCGGGGCACTGGCGGCGGCGTCGGATCGACGTCCCGTCGTCGGTGGTGCGACTGTCGACGACGCGGCTGTCGGGGTGCCTGCAGAAGGGGCAGTGCATGGTGTTCCGACCCTCCCTCATGGCACGACTGTATGGCCTCGCCAGGCCCGTCAAGGCCCTCGAAGCGACCACCAGCATAGGCGATGCGGGCACCCGCGACAGACCGGGGACCACTACTTCTGGGTGGCTGATGCAATCCAACCACTAGATCTGGTGTTGGGCGCGTTTCCGGCACTTCGCGCGTGTCGCGCGAGGACGGACGCCCGACCGGCCACGAGGGTACGGGAAGCGCGCGGCGCCGCCGATCCGGGCCCACGGGATGCGAGACTGGAACAGCACCCCCACCCGCGTCCGGCCCGGCACGGAACGGTACCGTAATGACCGAATTGCCACCGGCGCCTGGACCCGCATATACACCCAGCCGCGTACACACGTAAGGCAATCTGCGTTTTTTCACTCGAACGTGTGTTTGGCGCAACCTTTCGAAAGCCACTACCGTTGTGCCAGCCAGGGAGACCATTCGAGAGGGGCCGCCGACGTGACCACCACCGCAGACAGTGCCACCATCACTGCCCAGGACCGCTCCCAGGGCCGACTCGAGGCGGTGCATGCCATGAATGACGCAGCCATGAACGGGGATGGGGAGCCGGGCCGGCCTGCGCGCTCGTTGCCCGGACGACCTCCTGGCATCAGGGCCGACAGCTCCGGCCTCACCGACCGGCAGCGCCGGGTGATCGAGGTCATCCGGGACTCGGTCCAGCGGCGTGGCTACCCGCCGTCGATGCGCGAGATCGGGCAGGCGGTGGGCCTCTCCAGCACGTCCTCCGTGGCGCACCAGCTGATGGCGCTGGAGCGCAAGGGCTTCCTGCGCCGAGACCCGCACCGCCCCCGGGCGTACGAGGTACGTGGGTCCGACCAGCCGAGCACCCAGCCGACGGACACCTCCGGCAAGCCCGCCGCGTCGTACGTGCCCCTCGTCGGCCGGATCGCCGCAGGTGGCCCGATCCTCGCCGAGGAGTCGGTCGAGGACGTCTTCCCGCTCCCCCGGCAGCTGGTGGGTGACGGCGAGCTCTTCGTCCTGAAGGTGGTCGGCGACTCGATGATCGAGGCTGCGATCTGCGACGGGGACTGGGTCACCGTCCGCCGCCAGCCGGTCGCGGAGAACGGGGACATCGTCGCCGCCATGCTCGACGGCGAAGCCACGGTCAAGCGCTTCAAGCGCGAGGACGGCCACGTCTGGCTGCTGCCGCACAACGCGGCGTACCAGCCGATCCCTGGTGACGAGGCCACCATCCTCGGCAAGGTCGTCGCGGTTCTGCGGCGGGTGTGACACCACCTCGCCGGCTCTGACCGGGCCCCGGGACCCACTGCGCCGGTCCCGGGGCCCTGCTCTGTCCCCTCCCGGGTCCTGCCGTTCCACACGGCGGGACCCGGTCCGTGTCTCCGGCCGTCTCGCCTGCCCTCAGACTCCTGCTGCCTTCGACGCCGCATCGATCGCGGACAGCGACTTCCTCACCTGGTTACGGTCCGTCGTGTACCAGAAGTCGGGCAGCGAAGCCTTCAGATAGCTGCCGTAACGGGCCGTGGCGAGCCTCGGATCGAGCACGGCGACCACGCCGCGGTCTCCGGTGGCCCGCACGAGCCGCCCAGCACCCTGGGCCATCAGCAGGGCCGCGTGCGTGGCGGCCACGGCCATGAAGCCGTTGCCCCCCGCGTCCTCCACCGCCTTCTGGCGGGCGCTCATCAGCGGATCGTCGGGGCGCGGGAAGGGGATCTTGTCCATGACGACCAGCTGGCAGCTGGCCCCCGGGACATCCACTCCCTGCCAGAGGGAGAGCGTGCCGAAGAGGCACGTCTGCGGATCGGCGGAGAAGTTCTTGATCAGCTCACCGAGGGTGTCCTCGCCCTGGAGGAGGATCGGGAACTCCGGGATCCGGGTGCGCAGCTCCTCGGCGGCGAGCTGGGCCGCCCGCATCGACGAGAACAGGCCGAGCGTCCGGCCGCCCGCCGCCTGCATCAGCTCGGTCAGCTCGTCGAGCATGTCCGTCCGGTCGCCGTCGCGCGCGGGGCGGGCCAGGTGCTTGGCGACGTACAGGATCCCCTGCTTGGGGTAGTCGAACGGCGAGCCGACGTCGATGCCCTTCCACTCCGGGATGTCGTCGCCCTTGGTGCCCTCGGGAGCAAGACCCAGGGAGGCGCCGACCCCGTTGAAGTCACCGCCCAGCTTCAGAGTGGCCGAGGTGAGGACCACGGAACGGTCGGCGAAGAGCTTCTCCCGGAGCAGCCCCGACACGGAGAGCGGGGCGACCCTGAGGGAGGCGCCGAAACGGTCGTGGCGTTCGTACCAGACGACGTCCCATTCGGAGCCCAGGGTGATGCGCTCGGCGACGGCGTGGACGCTCTCCACGGAGGCGAGGGCCTGCTTGCGCACGGCGTCCTCGTCCTGGACGGACTTGTCCCGGGTGGTACCGAGCGCCGAGATCACCGTGCGCGCGGCGTCCCGCAGGGCCATCAGCGCGTACCCGAGGTCTTCGGGGATCTCCTCCAGCCGGCCGGGCAGGGCCAGCTCCATGAGCCGCTCGAAACCCTCGGCGGCGGTCTGGAGCTGGTCGGCGACCTTCTCGTCGACGAGCTTGGCCGCCCGGCGGACGGCGCGGTTGACCTGGCCGGGGGTGAGCTCGCCGGTGGCGACCCCGGTGACCCGGGAGACCAGCTCATGGGCTTCGTCCACGATCAGCACCTCGTGCTGCGGCAGCACCGGAGCGCCCTCGATCGCGTCGATGGCGAGCAGAGCGTGGTTGGTGACGACGACCTCCGCCAGCTTCGCCCGCTCCCGTGCGGCCTCGGCGAAGCACTCTGCGCCGTACGCGCACTTGGACGCGCCCAGGCACTCACGGGAGGAGACCGACACCTGGGCCCAGGCACGGTCCGAGACACCGGGGGTCAGATCGTCCCGGTCGCCCGTCTCCGTCTCGTCCGACCAGTCGCGGAGCCGCATCAGGTCCTGGCCCAGCTTGCTGGTCGGGGCTGCCGCCTCGAAGGGATCGAAGAGGCCCTCCTCCTCGTCCTGGGGCACGCCTTCGTGGAGGCGGTGGAGGCAGAGGTAGTTCGATCGTCCCTTGAGCATCGCGAACTCCGGACGGCGGCGCAGCTGCGGGTGCAGGGCCTCGACCGTGCGCGGAAGATCGCGCTCGACCAGCTGGCGCTGGAGCGCCAGTGTGGCCGTGGCGACCACCACGCGCTCACCGTGCGCAAGCGCCGGCACCAGGTAGCCGAGGGACTTTCCGGTGCCGGTGCCGGCCTGGACCAGCAGGTGGGAGCTGTCGTCGATGGCCTCGGCAACGGCTTCGGCCATGGTGACCTGGCCGGGCCGCTCCACGCCGCCGACGGCGGAGACGGCGGCGTGCAGGAGATCGGGGAGGGATGGCTTCGTCATAGCGCGTCCACCCTACGGCGCGGCACTGACAGTCGGATCACGCGAGCGGATTCGGCACCGTTCCGTGGACGGCGGCGTGCGGTCGCTGGGGGCGGTCGCGGTAGCCGTCCAGATGCAGGCGGTTCCGGTTGAGACAGAGACGCTCGATCCGGGGCACGAGGAGATCGAAGAGTTCGAACCGTTCCTTCAGTTCCGGGAACCGTGCCTGGTGCCGCACGATCTCGGCCCGGACGAGAGCCCAGAAATCGGCCTCCGGTACGGCGAGTTGCTCCTCGCAGAGCGGCGCCAGGTAGCGGAAGACGCCGACGAACAGCCCTGAATGGATGAACTGCGTGAGGAAGTCGGGTTCCTCGGTCAGCAGCACCGCCCGGACGTCGTCGGGCATGGCGTCGTGCTCGGGCAGCGGGTGGGCGCTGATGTTGACGTCGTCGACGAAGTCCTTGATCGCCAGGCGTACGGGCACATCGTGGTCGTCGAAGACGACGACGGCGTTCTCGCCGTGCGGGGAGAAAACGGTTCCGTACTGGTAGAGGAAGTGCAGCAGCGGCGGGAGCAGCGCGGCGAAGAGCCGCTGCAGCCACGCTGTGGGGGCGAGGCCGGACCGCTCGACGAGTTCGGCGACGAAGGCGCGGCCGTTCGGGTCCGTGTGCAGCAGGGCGGCCAGGGTCCGGGCGCGTTCGCCGGGTGGCAGCCTGAGAGGTTCGCGCCAGATCGTGCCGAGGAGTTCCTTGTACTGGTACGGGACCTCGGGGAGCCGGTCGTAGAGGGGGTGCTCGACGCTGACGGAGGCGACTTCGCCGAGCAGGATCACCCCGCACTCGTCGCGGAGGAAGGGGTCGGCGTCGCGGAGCCCGTGGACCCAGGCGGTGACGGCGGGGGCGGCGAGGGTCCGCTCCGTGGGGAGCCCGCGCCACACGAGGGTGTTCAGCACGGAGAGCGGCAGCTTCACGGTGTGCCGGTCGGGCCTGCTCGTGTTGAGGAACGTACGGATGGACTGCTGCGGCAGGCGCAGGTCCCCGTCGGCGGGCAGCGGGACGATCGCGCCGGCCGCGACGGCGGGGGCGTAGAGCGGCAGGATGATCTCGTCCCACTGCCAGGGGTGGACCGGCAGGAGAAGGTACCGGTCGGGGTCGAGGCCTCGGGCGCGCAGGGTGGCGCGGTAGGTCTCGCGGACGTCGGGGTCGAGTTCGCGGTCGTAGAGCCGGTCGGGGGTGTCGAGGCCGGGGACCCCGCGATAGGACGCGAGGTCGGTGCTGACGGCGATCCAGGGCAGGCGCGCGGGGCGGCGGGCTTCGGGGGCCCAGTGGGCGGCGTCGGAGGCGGAGAACCCGATCCGGCCCTTGTTGAGGACGAGCCAGGGGTGACCGGTCTGGTGGCCTTCCAGCTCGGCGTATCCGAGGTCCGCGAGCCGGTCGGCCGTGAGCGCGGTCCGGTCGAGGCGGGCGTCGGCGGCGAGGGTGGTGGTGAGCTCGCGGATCAGGTGGCCGAGGGTGGCGCCGTCGAGGTTCAGGAGGCGGCGTGCGCGGACCAGGAAGTCGAGGGGGTCGGTCAGCGGTCGTCCGTCGAGCAGGAGCGAGTCCTGGGTGATGCGCCAGCTTCCGTAGGCGCCTCGGGCGGCCGTGAAGGTCAGGGCCGAGCCGTCGTCGAGGTGCAGGAGGTAAGGGCTTGCACCTCCGCGGGGGCCGGGGCCGTCGGGGGACCCGGCCTGCGTGGTGCCGACGGAGGCGGTTTCGGCCGAGGCGGTTTCGGATGAGGCGGCGCCGGCCTTCGAGGTCTCATCCGCCGCGGTCTCGGCCAGCGGGACCGGTTCGATGATCTCTTCGTAAGCGAACTCGGCGATGGTCTTGGTGAGCAGACGGGCGGCGGCTCGCTGCCATGCCTCGGGGGTCAGCTCGGGCGGTGCGAGCAGTACGGAGTCATGGGTGGCAGGTGACATCGGCACGAGGACTCCTCGGGGTGGGAACCGCTGTGGGTCGAGCGGTGTAAGTAAGGCAGGGAGGCGTTCACAGGACGTGACGAAGGGCGCGGTCGCGGACCATGAGGGCGGCTCGCTTGTCGGGGAGGTCGACTTCCGCGGAGAGGCGGAAGCCGGCGGTCAGGAAGGCCGAGACGGAGGGGGTGTTGCGCAGGTCGGGTTCGGCGATGACGCGGGTGCACCGGGGACGGTGATCGAGCGCGAGATCGGCGACGGCACGGAGCAGTGCGCTGCCGAGACCTCGCCCTCGGTCGGCGACGCAACCGAGGAGGAGGTGGACGCCGGTGTCGTGCGGGCGAGCGGGATAGTGCCGGGCGATCGGGTCGAGATCGGCCCGGTAGATCTCGAAGTAGCTCATGGGCGTGGAGTCGAGGACTCCGAGACAGGGCACGCTGCGTCCGTCGCCGTCGAGTTGGGCGCGTATGTGGGCGGCCGTGACGGTCTCGGGGCCGGCGAGCTCCCAGAAGGCGGCGACGGCCGGGTCGTTCATCCACCGGGCGATGAGGCTCAGGTCGCGTTCGAGGTGGACGGGTACGAGTTGGAACGAGCCGACGGGGGTGGTGACCGGGCCCCAGGAGGCGACCGCGTCGAGGAGGTCGCCGTCCGGGGGCGCGGGGTTCTCCCCGGCGGAGATGAGTGCGACGAGTTCGTCCGAGAGGTGCAGGTCCAGGGTGTCGTCGCCGCCCGGGTCGGCGGCGGGGCGCGCATCGGTGGGAGGCACGGTGGGGCTCTCCTCTCGGCGGTTCGGTCGGATGGCGGTCCCCCGACCACGTGGGCGGGGGTGAGCTGCGGCAGCCTCAGGAACGGAGGGGGTTGGTGATGGTGACGTAGACGGACTGGGTGTCGACGGGACCGACGAGTTCGTCGAGGCCGTGCAGCCGCGTCAGGAGGTTGGCCTTGCAGCGCAGGGTGGCGGCTTCCAGGAGCCGGTGCGGCAGCGGTGACCCGAGGCTGATGGAGGAGGTGAGGAACTGGCGGAACCCGGCGAGCAGGACGCGTTCGTCGGCGAGGCGCTGGGCGCCGAAGGCGCCGATGAGTCCGAGGACGTTGTTGATGCCGAGGTAGTAGGCGAAGCGCTCGTCGGTGACCTGGTCGGAGACGAACGTGTCGCTGGTGGCTCCGATGCCGGGGAGGCGGCCGTCCAGCTCCTCGCGGCGGGACTCTCGGAAGTAGTAGCCCTGGTTGTCACGGTAGCGGCCGCCGATGGGCCAGCCGTCCGGGTCGAGGAGCACCAGGGTGTTCTGCTGGTGGGCCTCCAGGGCGACTCCGGCCACTCCGTCCAGCCAGAGGACGGGACGGACGACCTGGTCGAGGTAGCGCAGGAACCACTCGGCGGCGACGGCGGTCGTCGGGCGGCCCGTGCGGGCGGCGAGGCGGGTGACGATGTCGGTGAGCCGGGAGCGCATCCGTGTGGTGCCGGGCCACGGGCGGGGGGCAGTGAGGGCGGCGATGCAGACGGCGTCGTCGCCGGTGGTGAAGGGGTTGTGCCGGATCATCACGTCGAGACCGGGGACGGGCGCTCCGTCCGGGGTGTCGACGGCGAGCCAGGCGGGGTCGCGGACGATGTCGAAGCCGGGGTGAGCGGCCTGCCACTGGTCGACCAGGCCCGTACGGAGAAGGCGGTGGACCTCGACTCCGCGGTGGAGTTCCTTGCGGAGGTTCTCACGGCGGGAGTTGGTGATGCGCACTCCGAGGGAGAGCTTGAGCATCGTGCGGGCGCCGGGCCGGTGGACGGTGCGGACGGAGGAGGTGGGGTGCCAGGCGGCGCCGGCGGGACCGAGGTCGTGGAGGAGGCCGGCGTCGAAGAGGGAGGCGACGGCGGGGCGGTGGGCCAGTTCGCGGGCCTGCCAGGGGTGCAGCGGCAAAGGGACGGTCCCCGAGGGCAGTTCGAGTCCTTCGGCGAGACCGAGGGCGAGCTGGGCGGCGCTGACCGGGCGGCCCTGTTCCGTCCAGGCCGAGTCCGCGGCGAGGACCGAGGGGGCGACGGCCATCCAGTGCAGCGGGAAGGAGCCGTACAGCTCGGGCGAGTAGAGCCGGGCTTCGGCTTCGGAGAGTCCCTCGCGGCTCTTGGGGGTCGGGTGGAGCGGGTGGCCGAGGAGCAGCGACTGCTCGGCGGTGAGGAACAGGTCGGCGTCCGGTCCGGGGGTGGGGCGGCTGCGGCGTTCGGCGATGAAGTCGGCGGTGCGGCGGGCCGAGTCGGCGACGCGGCCGACGAGTTCGGTGCCTTCGGGGCGGCCGGTCTCGCGGCTGATCAGGGCGGCGACGGTGACCGCGTCGACCTTCGGGGCGGTGGGGTGGAGGCCTTCGAGAGCCGGGGGGCCGAAGCGGTGCCATCCCGTGGGCGACCAGTAGAGGACGGGGACCAGGAGGGCGGTGCCGCTGGCTTCGAGAGGGATGCGCAGGGTCGCCGAGCCGGGCGTGGGCAGGTTCTTCTCGCGTACCCAGCAGCGGAGCAGGTTCTCGATGGTCGCCGCGTCGGCGGCGCGCTGCGGATCCGGGTCGTCGAGGTGGTCGGGCCGGGTGGCGGTGGCGCCGGTGGCGTTCGCGACCGTTCGCGCGGGCGTGGGCTGGGTGTCGTACGGGCCGGAGTGCTGGCGCGGGACGGTGGCCTGCTCGACGGTGAGCGGGCCGTGCGCGGCGCTGCCGGTGTCGGACGCTTCGGAGGCGGGGCTGGCGTTCACGGGGGCTTCCTTGGGAGGGGGACCGGGGGGCGGGCCGGGGGCGGGCCGGGATGAGGGGGACGGTCAGGCCGGTCCGGCCGGTCCGGGGGTCTTCAGGAGCCGCGCGTCCTGAGCGGGCGGGCGGTGGGTGCGTTCGGCGGCGGCGAGGGCGTCGGCGAAGCGGTCGAGGACGGCTTCGGCCTGCTCGTCGGTGAGGGTCAGCGGGGGCAGGAGCCTCACGACGCCCGAGTGGCGGCCGCCGAGTTCGACGATGAGCCCTCGATCCAGACACTCCTGCTGGACGGCGGCGGCGAGTGCCGGGTCGACCGGCGGGACGGCGGAGTCGGCACTCTCGGCGGCCGGATCGACCAGTTCGACGCCGATCATGAGGCCCCGGCCGCGCACGTCGCCGATGCAGGGGTGGACGGCGGCCAGACCTTGGAGCCGGGCGAGCATGCGGGCGCCCAGCGTCGCGGCGCGGTCGGCGAGCCGGTTCTCCCGTACGTAGGCGAGGGTGGCGGCCCCGGCTGCCATGGCGAGCTGGTTGCCCCGGAAGGTGCCCGCGTGGGCGCCGGGCTCCCAGGCGTCGAGCTCGGCGCGGTAGACGACGACCGCCAGCGGGAGGGAGCCGCCGATGGCCTTCGAGAGGACCATGACGTCGGGGACGACGCCGCTGTGCTCGACGGCCCAGAAGGCACCGGTGCGGCCGACGCCCGTCTGGACCTCGTCGGCGATGAGCGGGATGGACCGCGCCGCGGTGAGCTCCCGCATGCGCCGCATCCAGTCGTCGGGCGCGGGGATGACCCCGCCCTCCCCCTGTACCGGTTCGAGGATCATCGCCGCGGGCGTCATCACCCCGCTCTTCGGGTCGTCGAGGAGGTTCTCCGTCCAGCGCGCGGCCAGTTCGGCCCCGCGCGGCCCGCCGACGCCGAAGGGGCAGCGGTAGTTCTGCGGGTAGGGCAGCCGCGTGACCCGTACGTCCGTCGCGCCACCGGAGGCGTTCAGCGCGCCGGCCGTCATGCCGTGGTAGGCGCCGGTGAAGCTGAGCAGCCCGCTGCGGCCGGTGGCCGTGCGGACGAGTTTCAGGGCGGCCTCGACCGCGTCCGTCCCGGCCGGTCCGCAGAACTGGATGCGCGCGTTCTCGGCGAGCCCGGCGGGCAGCGTGGCGAACAGCTCAGTGGTGAAGGCGTCCTTGACCGGCGTCGCGAGGTCGAGGACGTGGAGGGGTGCGCCGGAGTCGAGCACCTTCCTGATGGCTTCGAGGACCACCGGGTGGTTGTGCCCGAGCGCCAGGGTCCCCGCGCCGGAGAGGCAGTCCAGATAGCGCCGCCCGTCCGCGCCCTCGATGGTCAGGCCCCGGGCCCGGACGGGCACGATCGGCAGCGAGCGCGCGTAGGTGCGCGCGGCGGACTCGCGCAACGACTGGCGGCGCAGGATGCCTTCGTGAGCGGCTCCTTCGCCTGCTCTCCGCTCCCCCTGGTACGCGTGCGCGGCCGACGGTACGGCCGGAGCTGGTTCGGTCACGGCCACGGCTCGGTGTCCTCCCGCGGTAACAGTTGCGTTGCACATCGGTACGTTGCTGCACACCGCGAACGGTGGTCTTGAACGCTGCCTCGGTGTCCCCCGTACGTACCAACGACGAGACGCGCCAAGGATCACGGGAGAATCTCAAGATCCTTGGCGTGGTGGGGATCACGACCCGGCAACGGCTCCACGAGGGGCGGAACCGTGGACCTGGCGCGTACCGTCCCCTCCGGCACCGGCATAGTGGGGGCCGCACTTCGGCGCCTGTCGGGCGCCATCACAGTTCACTCATGCACAAGTTGACGTAGTCCCAGGGGGATCACGAGATGCGATCGATTCGTCCGCTGCTGGCCGCGGCGGCAGCCGTCGCGGCGCTGACGCTGACGGCGACGGCCTGCGGCCCGAGCGAGGAGAACGCGGGAGACAAGCCCGCCACGCCCGCCAGCCCGTCCACCGGCGACAAGATCACGATTCCGGACGATCTGAAGGACCGGCTCAAGGAGCACGGGATCGATCTGGACAAGTGGCGGAACGGCGAGTGGAAGAACTGGGACCGCGACAAGTGGCTGCGTGAGGCGAAGGACTACGTCAACCCGATCATCGAGGACCTCTGGGACCCGGACCGGATGAGGGACGCCCAGCGCCCGGACAAGCCGGTCGAGGAGGAGGACATCTCGGGCGACAAGGGCGTCACGGACCCGACCCCCGCGCCGGTCAGGGCGAAGGGCGTGCAGGCGCCGTACCACTCCAACGCCCCTGAGGCGGGCAAGGTGTTCTTCGACGGGCCCGAGGGTTCGATGGTCTGCTCGGCCACCGTCGTCCAGGACCCGGCCAACCCCGGCAAGTCCAACATGGTCTGGACGGCGGGTCACTGCGTGCACGCGGGCAAGAAGGGCGGCTGGTACCGCAACATCGCCTTCGTTCCGTCGTACAACGACAAGGCCCTGCCGACCGCGCAGTTGCAGAACGCGACGCGCGAGCAGGTCGCTCCCTACGGCGTCTGGTGGGGCGACTGGGCGCAGACCTCGGAGCAGTGGATCTCGGAGGGCGCGTCGACCGGCGGTCAGGGCGCTCCGTACGACTTCGCGGTGATCCACGTGACGCCGGAGAAGGGCTCCACCGGCAAGTCGCTGGAGGAGACGGTCGGTTCGGCGCTTCCGGTGGACTTCAACGCTCCGGCGGTCTCGAAGATCGCGGACATGAAGGCGACCGGCTACCCGGCGGGCGCGCCGTTCGACGGCCAGAAGATGTACCAGTGCGCGGACAGGCCGGGCCGCCTGTCCATCAAGGCGGAGCAGCCCACGATGTACCGCATCGGCTGCACGATGACCGGTGGTTCGTCCGGTGGCGGCTGGGTGGCCACGGGCCAGGACGGCAAGCCGGCGCTGGTGTCCAACACCTCGATCGGCCCGGTCACGGCCGGCTGGCTGGCCGGCCCGCGCCTGGGCGCCGAGGCCAAGGGCATCTACGACGCGGTGAGCAAGAAGTTCGCCGGCCGCTAGGACGCGGCGTTACGGGGCGGGATCCCGCAGGGGTCCCGCCCCGTCCCACGACATCATCGGGTTCCGCGCGCGGACCCTCCGCGCGCCCGACCCGGCACTTCCATCAGGGGGATCCCTACACATGCGTTCCATACGACTGCTTCCAGCCACCCTGGGCCTGGTCTCGGCGCTCGCGCTGACCGCCACGGCCTGCGGCCCGACCGAGACGCCGGCGGCCGACAAGCCCGCCGGGGGGCCGAGCGCCTCCGCCTCCGCCACGGGAGGCGGCGAGGACCCCGCGATCCCCTCGGACATCGCCGACAAGCTGAAGAAGCACGGCGTCGACGTCGAGAAGTGGAAGAGCGGCGAGTGGAAGAACTGGAACAAGGACACCTGGCTCCGTGAGGCCGAGGACTTCGTCAACCCCGTGATCGACGGGCTCTGGGACTCCGAGCGGATGCAGTCCGCGAAGAGCCCTGACCAGTCGATGACGACGACGGCGGGTTCCGGGGGCACCGACCCGCTGCCGCGGCCCGTCCAGGCCCAGCGCGAGAAGACCCCGTACCACCGCAACGCGGCGCCCGTGGGCAAGATCTTCTTCGACGGGCCGGAGGGCAGCATGGTCTGCTCCGGCACGATCGTGAAGGACCCGCGCCGGCCCGGGAAGTCCAACATGGTGTGGACCGCGGGCCACTGCGTCCACGCCGGTCAGCGAGGCGGCTGGTACCGCAACATCACCTTCGTCCCGGCCTACAACGACCTCGGCAAGTCGCCGGCCGCGCTGCGCAACGCGCAGCCGCACGAGGTCGCGCCGTACGGTCAGTACTGGGCGGACTGGGCCGTGACCTCGGGCGAGTGGATCAACCGCGGCGGTACGAACGCGGCCTGGCCGTACGACTACGCGGTGCTGCACGTGAAGCCGCAGCAGGGGAAGAAGTCCCTGGAGGAGACCGTCGGCGTCGCGCTGCCGATCGACTTCTCGGCTCCCGCGCACGCCCAGGCCGGCTACATGGGCGCCTGGGGCTACCCGGCGGCGGCGCCGTACAACGGCCTGATCATGCACAAGTGCGTGGACCGGCCGACCCGGCTGACGACCGCGCCCGCGACGCCCACGATGTACCGCATCGGCTGCACCATGACCGGTGGTTCCTCGGGCGGCGGCTGGATCCGGACCATGCCGAACGGCAAGCCGGCCCTGGTGTCGAACACCTCGATCGGCCCGGCCGGCGGCAACGGCTGGCTGGCGGGACCGCAGCTGGGCAAGGGTGCCAAGGACGCGCACGAGATGGTGAGCAAGAAGTTCGCCCGCTGATCGGCGTACGGTCGCGGCCCCGGCTGTGACCGGCCGCGGATGACATGCGGAAGGCCCCGCTCCTCGATGAGGGGCGGGGCCTTCCCGTTGGTCTGCCGCGACGGTCGGGTCGTGGCGGACCCGGTGTCAGTGCGCTGCCGGGACGAACGGCGCGAGGGACGCGGCGAGCTCTTCGTGCACCCGCGCCTTCAGCAGCGTGCCTTCCGGGGTGTGCTCCGCGGAGAGCAGCTCACCCTCGGCGTGCACCCGGGAGACGAGGCCGCCTTCCGTGTACGGCACGAGTGCCTCGATCTCGACCTGCGGGCGCGGCAGCTCGGCGTCGATCAGCGCCAGGAGCTCCTCGATGCCCTCGCCGGTGCGGGCGGAGACCGCGATCGCGTGCCGCTCGGCGCGCATCAGCCGCTGGAGGATGAGCGGGTCGGCCGCGTCCGCCTTGTTGATGACGACGATCTCCGGCACGTTCACCGCGCCGACGTCGCGGAACACCTCGCGCACGGCGGCGAGCTGCTCCTCCGGAGCCGGGTGCGCGCCGTCCACCACGTGCAGGATGAGGTCGGAGTCGCCGACCTCCTCCATGGTGGAGCGGAACGCCTCGACGAGGTGGTGCGGCAGGTGCCGTACGAACCCGACGGTGTCGGCCAGGGTGTAGACCCGGCCGCTGGGCGTCTCGGCCCGGCGGACGGTCGGGTCGAGGGTGGCGAACAGGGCGTTCTCCACCAGCACACCCGCGCCGGTCAGCCGGTTGAGCAGCGAGGACTTGCCCGCGTTGGTGTAACCGGCGATGGCGACCGACGGGATCTTGTGACGCCGCCGCTCCTGCCGCTTGACGTCGCGGCCGGTCTTCATCTCCGCGATCTCCCGGCGCATCTTCGCCATCTTCTCGCGGATCCGACGCCGGTCGGTCTCGATCTTGGTCTCACCGGGGCCACGGGTGGCCATGCCGCCACCGCCGCCGCCACCCATCTGACGGGAGAGCGACTGACCCCAGCCTCGCAGCCGCGGCAGCATGTACTGCATCTGCGCGAGCGCGACCTGCGCCTTGCCCTCTCGGGACTTGGCGTGCTGGGCGAAGATGTCGAGGATCAGGGCGGTCCGGTCGACCACCTTCACCTTGACGACGTCTTCGAGGGCGATGAGCTGACCGGGGCTGAGTTCGCCGTCGCAGACGACGGTGTCGGCGCCGGTCTCGAGCACGATGTCCCGCAGCTCGCGTGCCTTGCCCGAGCCGATGAAGGTGGCCGGGTCCGGCTTGTCACGGCGCTGGATCACGCCGTCGAGCACGAGGGCGCCCGCCGTCTCGGCGAGGGCCGCGAGCTCCGCGAGGGAGTTCTCCGCGTCCTGAACGGTCCCCGAGGTCCACACACCGACCAGCACGACGCGCTCGAGGCGCAGCTGCCGGTACTCGACCTCGGTGACGTCCTCGAGTTCGGTGGAGAGGCCCGCCACGCGCCGCAGGGCGGCGCGCTCGGAGCGGTCGAACTGGTCGCCGTCCCGCTCTCCGTCGATCTCGTGGCTCCAGGCGACGTCCTCTTCCATCAGGGCATCGGCCCGAAGGCTCTCGGTGCGGCGCGCGTCCGCGAAGCTCTGCTCGTCCTGGGAAGGGGATGAAGAGGAGGTCATTGGATCCTTACGTCGATGGAAAGTGGTTGCGTCGATCACAACGTGTGACGGCGGTGAAAGATTCCCGGGCCGACCGCGTCGTCGACCCGTTGATGGTGACATGCTCGGCGCGCGCTCGTCATCCCGGTTTCACCGGGCCTTCGCGGGGCCGCGTAGGCCGTCCGCCGGCCGGGAGCGCCAGTCGGGGTGTCCGGGCATCGGCGGGGTCTTGTCGGCGTACAGCCAGCCGGTGAAGAAGGACGTGAGGTCACGCCCCGCTACCTCGGCGGCCAGGGCGGTGAAGTCGGCGGTGGTGGCCGAGGCGTCCCGGTGTTCGCTCACCCAGCGGCGCTCCAGCTTCTGGAACGCCTCCGTGCCGATCTCCTCGCGGAGCGCGTAGAGGACCAGGGCGCTGCCGTCGTAGACGACGGGACGGAAGAGGCTGATCTTCTGGCCGGGTGTGGGCGGCTCGGGGGCGGCGGGTGGTCCGCCGCTCGCGCGCCAGGTGTCGGAGGCGCCGTAGGCAGCCTTCATGCGCCGCTCCAGGGACTGTCCCGCGGTCTCCTCCGCGTACAGGGCCTCGTACCAGCTCGCGTGTCCCTCGTTGAGCCACAGGTCGGACCAGGTGCGGGGCGAGACGCTGTTGCCGAACCAGTGGTGGGCGAGCTCGTGGACCATGACCGAGTCGACGTACCACTCGGGGAAGCCGGGATCGGTGAACAGTCTTCTCTCGAAGAGAGAAAGGGTCTGCGTCTCCAGTTCGAAGCCGGTCTCCGCGTCGGCGATCAGTAGGCCGTAGGTCTCGAAGGGGTACGGGCCGACCTGGCGCTCCATCCACTCGACGTGTCCGGGGGTGCGCCCCAGCCAGGGCTCCAGGAGGTCGCGGTCGGCGGTGCGGACCACGTCCCGCAGCGGGAGGCCGTGCGGCCCGGTGCGGTGGACGACGGTGGTGCGGCCGATGGAGACCTGGGCGAGCTCGGTGGCCATCGGGTGGGCCGTGCGGTAGGTCCAGGTGGTGGTGGTCCCGTCGGTGGTCCGGCCGGCCGGGAGGCCGTTGGCGACGGCCGTCAGGGCGCTGGGCGCGGTGATACGGAACGTGAAGTACGCCTTGTCGGCGGGGTGGTCGTTCGAGGGGAAGACGCGGTGGGCGGCGTCGGCCTGATTGGCCATGGCGAGTCCGTCACCGGTGCGGACCCAGCCGCCTGCGTCGGCGGGGCCGCTGGGGTCGCTGGTGTGGCTGACGACGATGGTCAGGGCGTCGCCGCTCTCGGTCGCCCGGTCGGGCGTGATCACCAGGTCTTCGCCACTGGTCTCGAAGGCCGCCGGTGCTCCGTCGACGGTGACGGAAGAGACCGTTCCATGGGTGAAGTCGAGGTTGATCCGCTCCAGGTCGGCGGTGGCCAGGGCTTCGACGCGGGTCACGCCGGCGAGCGGCCGGCTGTTGCTGCCCGGGTAGGTGAGGCCGATGTCGTACGAGAGGACGTCGTAACCGGGGTTGCCGAGGTGAGGGAAGAGGGGGTCCCCGATGCCGAGCGGCGCGGGCGCGGGGAGGGCGGCGGCGACGAGTCCGGCCGATGCGGCGACCAGGACGGCGGAGCGCAGCCACCGCGCGCGTGGAGACGGATTCCGGGGTGGTGTGAGCGGCATGGGCTACGGCTACCAGTGCCGTGGCCGCAGCCCCGGGCGGCGCGCGCGCCGGCCACCCGAAGGGGTCACGCCGGTGCTGACAAGGGCAGGCCCTCGCGGGCGCGGCCCTCGGGGGCGCGGCCCGGCGCCGGTGCTCAGACCCCGGGCGTGGCGGGGTGCTGGGCGCGGCTCACGTCGTACACGCCGGCGACGTCGCGCATGGCGCGCATGAGGGACGGCAGACCTGCCGCGTCCGGGAGTTGGAGGGTGTACGTGTGCCGGACCCGCTGTTCGTTCGGGGGCTCGACGGTCGCGGAGACGACGGCGACGTCCGCGGCGGCGATGGCCTCGGTGAGGTCGGCGAGGAGCCGTGGCCTGCCGAAGGCCTCGGCGACGAGGGTGACGCGGCACTCCGCCGTGTCGCCCCAGTGGACGGTGACGGGCGCCCGCCCGAGGCCGCGCATGGTGTCGACGGACGCGCAGCCGGTGCGGTGGACGGTGACGGAACCGCCGCGTACCTGGAAGCCGGTGATCTCGTCGGGGGGTACGGGGGTGCAACACCCTGCCGGACGTACGGCGGTGGCCTGGGCGCCGGGAAGGTCGGCGCGCAGCCTGGCTCCCGAGCGGCGGTCGGCCGTGACGGAGACAGGGGGTCTGGGGTCGGCCTCGGGCGCCCCGGCGGCCTCGGGGTGCGCCTGGAGCCAGGCGGTGATGGCGATCCGGGCGGCGGGGGTGCGGGCGTGTTCGAGCCAGCCCGGTGAGGGCCCGGAGGTGGAGTCCTGGGCGAGCAGGAGCTGGACGGTGTCGCCGTCGTTCAGCACCGTACTGAGCGTCGCCAGACGGCCGTTGACGCGGGCGCCCAGACAACTGTGGGCGGCGGCTCCGTGCTGGGCGTAGGCGGCGTCCACGCAGCTCGCTCCGGCAGGCAGGCCGAGCATGCCGCCGTCGGCGCGGAAGACGGTGATCTCCTGGTCCTCGGCGAGGTCGGCGCGCAGCGAGGTCCAGAAAGTGTCCGGGTCGGGGGTGGCCTGCTGCCAGTCGAGGAGCCGGGAGAGCCAGCCGGGCCGGGTGGGGTCGGCGCGCTCTCCGTCGTCCGCAGGCTCGGCGCCGTCGCCACCCGCCGGGGGTGTGTACGGGTTGCCGAGCGCCACGACGCCGGCCTCGGCGACCTTGTGCATCTGGTGGGTGCGGATGAGGACTTCGGCGACGGCGCCGTCGGGGGCGGCGACGGCGGTGTGCAGCGACTGGTACAGGTTGAACTTGGGCGCCGCGATGAAGTCCTTGAACTCGGAGATCACCGGGGTGAAGCAGGTGTGGAGCTCGCCGAGGACGGCGTAACAGTCGGCGTCCTCCGCGACCAGGACGAGAAGCCGCCCGAAGTCGCTGCCGCGCAGGTCGCCGCGCTTGAGGCGGACACGGTGGACGGAGACGAAGTGCCGGGGCCTGACAAGGACTTCGGCGGCGATGTCCGCGTCGCGCAGGACGGTGGAGACACTCTCGGCGATGGCGGCGAGGGCGTCGCCCGCGCCGGTGTTGTCGGCGATGAGGGCGCGGGTCCGCTCGTACTCCTCGGGGTGGAGGATCGCGAAGACGAGGTCCTCCAGTTCGGTCTTGAGCGCCTGGACCCCGAGCCGTTCGGCGAGCGGGATGAGGACGTCCCGGGTGACCTTGGCGATCCTGACCTGTTTCTCCGGCCGCATGACACCGAGCGTGCGCATGTTGTGGAGCCGGTCGGCGAGTTTGATCGACATGACCCGGACGTCGTTGCCGGTGGCGACGAGCATCTTGCGGAAGGTCTCGGGTTCGGCGGCGGCGCCGTAGTCGATCTTCTCCACCTTGGTGACGCCGTCGACGAGATAGGCGACCTCGTCGCCGAACTGCTCCCGTACCTGATCGAGCGTCACCTCGGTGTCCTCGACGGTGTCGTGGAGCAGGGCGGCGGTCAACGTCGTCGTCTCGGCGCCGAGTTCGGCGAGGATGAGCGTGACGGCGAGGGGATGCGTGATGTACGGCTCACCGCTCTTGCGGAACTGGCCCCGGTGCGAGGACTCGGCCAGCACGTACGCCCGCCGCAGCACGGCCAGGTCGGCGTCGGGGTGATGGGCCCGGTGCGCCTCCGCGACATGTCCGATGGCGTCGGGTAGCCGGTCCCCCCGGGCGGCGGGACCGAGCAGTGCGGCGCGGCCCAGCCTGCGGAGATCGATTCTCGGACGGGCGCGCCTGCGGCTGGGAGCGTCGGGGCCCGTGGCCTCCGCTGCGCTCACAGGGTTGGTGGCCTCTGCACTCATGGGGCACCTCCGGCGACGTCGACCGGCGGTGGACGGGCAAGGCGTGCCCGCGGGGCCGGTGCTTGATGCTACCGACCCCACCACGTGGCGCAGTCCCGCTCTCGCCCAGCGTGAAACGGATCACCCATTCGAGCGAACGGCCAGTCGTTGACAGTTTCGAACGAGCCCCTCGCTGCTCTGGGTCCCGGGCCCGGGACTCAGTTCTCGGCGAGCCAGGAGGGATCGATGGTGCCCTCGCCGACGATCACGGCGGGGCCGGTCATCTCGACCTCGCCGTCGGGGTGCTCAGTGATGGTCAGCGTCCCGCCGAGCACGTCCACGGTGTACGCGACGGGCTCTCGGGTCACGGCCGGGTCGATGCCGTCCCTGCGCGCCGTGGCGACGGCGACGGCGCACGCTCCCGTGCCGCACGAGCGGGTCTCGGACGCGCCGCGCTCGTGCACCCGCATGGCCACGTGGCGGGTGCCACGGTCGGCGACGAACTCGATGTTCACGCCGTCGGGGAAGACCTCGGCGGGGGCGTACGGAGGCTCGGTGAACAGATTGCCCGCGTGGTCGAGGGACTCGACGAAGGCGACGGCGTGCGGGTTGCCCATGTTCACGTTGCGGGCGGGCCAGCTACGGCCGTCGACCGTGACGGTCACACCGTCCTCGGGGAGCCGGGCGCGGCCCATGGAGACGGTGACGGAGCCGTCCTTGTCCAGATGGACGTGCTTGACCCCGCCCCGGGTGGCGACGGCGACCTCGCCGGCCGTGATGTGGCCGGCGTGCTCCAGGTAGCGGGCGAAGACGCGGACGCCGTTGCCGCACATCTCGGCGACCGAGCCGTCGGCGTTGCGGTAGTCCATGAACCACTCGGCCTCGTCGGCCATGGCGCGGGCCTCGGGGTGGGCCGCGCTGCGGACCACGTGCAGCACACCGTCGCCGCCGATGCCGGCACGGCGGTCGCACAGCCGGGCGACGAGGGCGGGCGGCAGGTCGATGGCGTTGTCGGCGTCGGGGACGATCACGAAGTCGTTCTCGGTCCCGTGGCCCTTGAGGAAAGCGATCGGCGAGGTCTGCGTGGTGGTCACGGGATCAACTGTACGGGCCGGGTCCGACAGCCGCTCGAAGGTCCACCCCTCGGGCGGCGGGGACGCCCCGCCCGGGTGGTCAGCGGAGGCGGGCCACGCGCCAGACGGCCAGGGCCACCAGGAGCACGCTGAAGAACACGTACAGGGCGATCACTCGCCAGTTCGGCCGCTCTCCGGAGCCGCGGGCCGGGAGGCCGGGCCAGGCGGAGCCGACCTTGCGGGCGGCCATCATGCCCCAGCCCGCGGCGCAGCAGCTGATCAGGAGGCCGAGCATGGCGACGACGGCGCCGCCGTCCCCGGAGCCGAAGGCGAGGGGGAAGGCGAACATCAGGGACCCGACCGCGGCGAGGCCCACGATGGGCGCGAGCTGCCAGATCCGCAGCCTGCGCTGCGGCCGCAGCTCGACCTCGACCTCGTCGGCGTCGACCTCGACGGACGAGCCTTCGGCGTCGTCGGGTCCGTCCGGGCTCAAACCGGGCGCGTCACCCGGAGCTTCGCCCGGGACCGCGTCCTGCTGCTCTGTGTCGCGAGGGCCGGCCTCCATCGCCACGCGCCCTCCCACTCGGACTCCACATTGGTCGATCGATGCTCGATGATGGCACGCCAGAGACCCCCGGAATGACGGGCATGGCGTCCCGATGCCATCACGTGATCAGGCTGTAACCGCTCGTTCGACCAACGTCAGCGCCTGCCCCGGGAGTTCCGCGCGGTCCTCCGCCGCACCGCTCAGCCAGTGGACGCGCGGGTCGCGCCGGAACCACGAGTCCTGACGGCGCGCGAAGCGCTTGGTGGCGCGTACGGTCTCGGCCCGCGCCTCGTCCTCGGTGCACTCCCCCGCGAGCGCCGTGAGCACCTGCTGGTAGCCGAGCGCGCGGGCGGCCGTGCGCCCCTCGCGCAGCCCGAGCGCCTCCAGGGCGCGCACCTCGTCGACGAGTCCGGCCTCCCACATCCGGTCCACGCGCGCGGTGATCCGTTCGTCGAGTTCGGGGCGGCCCACGTCGACGCCGATCTGCACGGTGTCGTAGATCGGGTCGGGGCCGGGCAGGTTGGCGGTGAAGGGCTTGCCAGTGATCTCGATGACCTCCAGGGCCCGGACGATGCGCCGGCCGTTGCTGGGGAGGATCACCCGGGCGGCGTCGGGGTCGGCCGCGGCGAGGCGGGCGTGCAGCACCCCGGAGCCGCGCTCCTCCAGCTCGGCCTCCAGGCGGGCGCGTACGGCCGGGTCCGTGCCCGGGAACTCGAGGGAGTCGATGGCACCCCGTACGTAGAGGCCTGAGCCGCCTACCAGGATCGGGCTGCGGCCCTCCGCCAGGAGCCGTTCGATCTCGGTGCGGGCGAGGCGCTGGTACTCGGCGACGCTGGCGGCCTCCGTGACGTCCCAGATGTCCAGGAGGTGGTGCGGCACGCCACCGCGCTCCTCGAGCGTCAGCTTGGCGGTACCGATGTCCATCCCTCGGTAGAGCTGCATCGAGTCCGCATTGACGACCTCGCCGCCCAGTTGCTGGGCAAGGAATACACCCAGATCGGACTTTCCGGCCGCAGTAGGACCGACGACGGCGATGACCCGCGGGGCGGGAGCTGCAGTTCTCACCGTCACAGTCTCGCAAACCTCCCGGCGGGTCCCCGAACGAGCGACGTGACGGTCCGACACCGGGTTCGTTGCCAGTTGCGAGGTTCCGACCGCCGGTTTTCCGTACCGGCCGCGCCGGGTGGCGCAACAGGGCGCTCCGGGCACCACGGGCCTTATCCCACACGAGTACGCTATGGAGTTGAAATGGGCGTTTTTGCAATGTTTCGGCGGAAGAGCAAGACAGCTGCCGAGCCGTCGACGGAGGAGGCCCAGGCTGTCGCCGTGACGGACGCGCCCGACGGGGCGGAGGCCGGAGCGACGAGCGGCGGGGCCGGCGAGGCGGAGGCCGGCGCCGAGACCGGCTCGCCGGTGGAGTCGGTCGACCGCGCCGAGGCGGGCGACGAGGCCCCCGCGGCGGAGGCCGTCGAGCCGGAGGTCGCCGAGGCGGCCGTGGAGATTCCGAAGCAGCAGTCGGCGGACGAGGCCGCGGACAACGAGGCCGGAGAGAGCGCCCGGAAGTAGCGGGCTCCCGGCGACAGGGCACGGCAGACGGACTCACCGGAGGGAAGGTGACCCGATGGGTCTCCTGGATTCACTGAAGGCCAAGCTCGCCCCGGCCAAGGACAAGGTCTCGGGCCTCGCCCAGCAGCATGAGGCCAAGATCGACCAGGGTCTGGACAAGGCCGCGAAGCTGGTCGACGAGAAGACCAAGGGCAAGTACAGCGCCACGATCGAATCGGGCACTGGCAAGGCCAAGGACGCTCTGGAGCGGATCGCCCACAAGGACGACGCCGACGGCGGCGCCAAGGGCTCCGGCGAGAGCCGAGCACCGGGGCAGGGCCAGAGTCCGGGGCAGGGGCCCGCGCAGACTCCGGGTCAGGGCCCGGATCCTGCGCAGGGTCCGCCGTCGGCCTCCTGACCTCCGGCGTCACCCCTTCGGTCCCTCCCGCACGGGGGGGGGGGGGGGGGGCGGCCGGCGCCCGGGCCGCCGCCCGGGCGAGGTACCCCAGCTGACGGGGGGGGGGGCCCGCGGGCCGGGACCCACGCAAGGACAACCCG
>NZ_JBEZNQ010000046.1:0-68595 GCF_040653315.1 Streptomyces sp. NPDC047981
GGGCCGGCTGGGCCGCGTGCACCCTCGCCCGGTGCGGGCCGCGCGCCCTCGGCAGGACGCTGCGCTACCTGAGCCGTACGGAGGCGACGGTGCCCGCAGGGGCCTGGACCCTGGAGTTCGTCGGGGTGGTGCCGCGGGCCGCCGGCCGCGGCATCGGGCGGCGGATCCTCGACCACGCGCTGGACGCGCTGGACGAAGGGGACGCCGTGGACGACGGGGGGTTCGCCGTGGGCGGCGGGGAGAGGGCGGCCGGGGCGGGCGGCGGCGTGTTCCTCACCACCGCCGATCCCGTCAACGTCGGGCTCTACCGCCACTTCGGTTTCACCGTCCTCGGTGATGTCCGGGTGGGCCCTGTGGTGACGACCGCGATGTGGCGCCCGGGCCGGGCGCCGTGAGGGACATGCGTCACACCGTGACGCGGTTCCCCGCTCTCCCCGTCGGCCCCTAGTCTCGGGCCATGTTCGCTGCCTACGCCGCCCGAATCGACCGCGACCAGCCGCTGAACGGCCTTGAGCTGGGCGAACGGCCCGAGCCCGAGGTGCGTCCCGGGTGGACCACCGTCACCGTCAAGGCCGCCTCGCTCAACCACCACGACCTCTGGTCGCTGCGCGGGGTCGGGCTGCCCGAGGAGCGGCTGCCGATGATCCTCGGCTGCGACGCCGCGGGCATCGACGAGAACGGGAACGAGGTCGTCCTCCACTCCGTCATCGGCCAGTCCGGCCACGGGGTCGGCCCCGACGAGCCCCGTTCGATCCTGACCGAGCGGTACCAGGGCACCTTCGCCGAGCGCGTGACCGTGCCCACCTGGAACGT
The DNA here is from genome assembly GCF_040653315.1 of Streptomyces sp. NPDC047981. Taxonomy (NCBI): domain Bacteria; kingdom Bacillati; phylum Actinomycetota; class Actinomycetes; order Kitasatosporales; family Streptomycetaceae; genus Streptomyces; species Streptomyces sp. NPDC047981. The sequence goes on from NZ_JBEZNQ010000046.1 coordinate 814, forward strand.
GCTCCCCAAGCCCAAGGAGCTCTCCTTCGAGGAGGCCGCCTGCCTCCCGACCGCCTGGCTCACCGCCTACCGCATGCTCTTCACCAACGCGGGCGTGCGCCCCGGCGACTCCGTCCTGGTCCAGGGGGCCGGCGGCGGCGTCGCCACCGCCGCGATCGCCCTGGGCGCTGCGGCCGGTCTGCGGGTCTTCGCCACCAGCCGCGACGAGGCCAAGCGGAAGCGGGCCGTCGAACTCGGCGCGGTCGAGGCGTACGGGCCGGGCGCGCGGCTGCCGAAGCGGGTGGACGCCGTCATCGAGACCGTCGGCGCGGCCACCTGGTCGCACTCGGTCAAGTCGCTGCGCCCCGGCGGCACCCTGGTGATCTCCGGTGCCACGAGCGGCGACCGTCCCTCGCACGCCGAACTCACCCGGATCTTCTTCCTGGAGCTCAAGGTCGTCGGCTCGACGATGGGCACGAAGGACGAGCTGGAGGACCTCCTGTCGTTCTGCGCCACCACGGGCGTACGGCCGGTCATCGACGAGGTGCTGCCGCTGGACCGGGCGCGCGAGGGCTTCGCGAAGATGGCCTCGGGCGACCTCTTCGGAAAGATCGTCCTGACCAACTCTTGATGGATCGTCAGATCTGCTGATGGGATCTCCGGCACCGCGCTCACGCCGAGCGCCTCGTGCCGGAGGTTCCCCTTGTCACGAACGATCCTTGCCGCGGGCGCCGTTGTCGCCGCGCTCCTCGCCCCGACCGGAGCGGCGGCCGGAACACCGACCGAACCTGCCGGGACACCGACCGCAACGGTGACCGGAGCGGCGACCGGAGCGGCGACCGGACACGCGGCCGGAGCCCCGAGCCCCGGCGGCATCCCCGTCCTCACCGACGACCGCGGCCGCGCCCTCACCCTGCGCGGATGGAACGTCGAGGACAAGGCGAACCGTGGCGAGCAGGCCCTCACCGCCGTCACCGAGCGGCACTTCCGCGACATGCGCGCCCAGGGCTTCAACTTCGCCCGGCTGCTCGTCTTCTGGGACGACCTGGAGCCGCGGCCCGGCCAGTACAGCCAGGGCTATCTACGGAAGATCGAACGCATCCTCGACTGGGCGGAGAAGCACGACGTCCACGTCCTCATCGACGCCCACCAGGACGTCTTCGGGCCCGCTTTCGGCCACCGGGGCGTGCCCGCCTGGGCGACCAGGACCGACGGGCTGCCCTTCACTCCGCACCCGGACGACTGGTTCGCCGAGTACTTCGAGCCGGCCGTGCAGCGGGCCTTCACCCATCTCTACGAGGACGAGGACCTGCGGCGCGCCCAGGCCGCGATGTGGCGCGTGCTCGCCGACCGTTTTGAGGACCACCCGGCCGTCCTCGGCTACGACCTGATCAACGAGCCGATGGGTGAGCTGCGCGAGGGCGAGGACCTGCCGACCGCCGCCCGGCGGATCGAGCGCGAGCAGCTGACCCCGATGTACAACCGGCTCGCGGACGCGGTCCGTTCGGTGGACCGTGACACCTGGGTCTTCGTCGAGCCGACCCCGATCGTCGGCGAGGGCGTGCCCACGGGTCTCGGCCGGATCGACGATCCGAAGGTCGTCTACGCCCCGCACTTCTACAACACCGCCATGGAGGCGGGCGCCGACTACGACCCGGCGGCCGGCTGGATCGAGACGTACGAGCGGGCCGTGACGCAGTACCCCGCGGAGTACAAGGTCCCGGTGGTCGTGGGGGAGTGGGGGCCGCTCAACAACTCCCTGCCGAACATGAACCGCTTCTACCGGGAGGCGATGACCTCCCTCGGCCGGTACGGCAGCGGGTGGGCCGGCTATGTGTGGTGCTACGGCGGCGGGTACTGCGCGGTGGACGGCGCAGGCGCCTTCCGTACGAACAAGGAGCTGACCGCCGAGCCCTACGCGGAGGCCGTCGCGGGCACGGTCGCCTCCGCCGCGTACGACTCCGGGGCGGGGGTCTACCGGCTGGAGTACGTCGCGTCCCGCCGCGGCTCGCGGGTCACCGAACTCTCCCTTCCCCCGGGCGCCTGGCAGGTGACGGCCCGGGGGAAGGCGATCGTGCTCCGCGCGGGCGGGCCGGGCGGCTCCGCCCTGGTCCTCGCGGCCCCGGGCGCCCGGGTGACGGTGACCGCGACGCGCGCCGCCCGCTGAGACACTCCCTAGGCCTCCTCGCGGTCCGGGCTGAGGAGGGACGTGACGCGGTCCGCCGCCGTCGACAGGTGGCGACGGGCCTCGGCGAGCTGGGCCGCCGTCACCCCGTGGTCCCGCGCGGCATCACGGACGTCGTCGCGGAACCGGTCCAGGAGCCGGTCCAGGTCGCGGGCCGGGTCGCCGGTCGACTCGACCGTCCGGGCCCAGTCCGAGACGGCCTCCTCGGGGGCGGTGCTCTCCCCGGTGGCCCCGCCCTTCCGGGGTGCCGCCTTCTCCGGGGCGTCCGGGCGGCCCGAGGCCCTGGGGTGCGTCGTGCCGGTGACCAGGCCGCCGAGCTGCGCGGTGATGTCGGAGATGCCCTCCCAGACACCCTTCGGCCAGTCGCCGCGCGCGAAACGGTCCTGGACCTGGTCCTGGACCTGCTGGGCGATCCGCTGGAACTCCCTGGCCTGCCGGCGCGCCGACTGGGCCTCCTCGCGGGCCTGGCGGGTCTGCTCCCGCCATTCCTGCTTCGCGCGGCGCAGCTCCTCCTTGGCGTCGGAGAACGAGGAGCCCTTCTGCCGGGTCTCACCGGCCGCCGCACGCATCTCGCTGCGCAGCTTGCCCGCCGCCCCGCGCACGTCGTCACGGATCTCGGCGGCGAGCTCGGAGACCGAGTCGCGGATCTCCCGCTCCAGGTCGTCCAGTTCGCCGACGCGGCCGGCCAGCTCGGCACGGCCCGCGTCGGTGATCGAGTACACCTTGCGGCCGCCCTCGGTGGCGTGCGTGACCAGACCCTCGGCCTCCAGCTTGGCGAGCCGGGGGTAGACCGTGCCCGCCGAGGGTGCGTACAGGCCCTGGAACCGCTCCTCCAGGAGCCGGATCACCTCGTAGCCGTGGCGGGGGGCCTCGTCGAGGAGCTTGAGCAGGTAGAGACGCAGGCGGCCGTGGGCGAAGACGGGCGGCATGTCACAGCACCTTTCCGGAGGGCGAGGAGGAGGGCGTGGCGGCGGACGTGGTGGCGGGCGAGGGGGAGGCGTCGAGGTCGGAGGAGCCGTCGGGGCCGTCGGAGTCGGGGTTCGTCGCCTCCGGGCGACGGAGCAGTGCGATCGAGCCGGAGACCGTCGTGGCCTTGAGCTTGCCGCGGCCCTCGCCGAGGGTGCCGGTGATGCTCTTCGTGCCCCACTGTCCGCTCACCCGGAGGTCCTCGAAGGCGTTGGAGACGGAGCCGCTCGTGGTGCTGGCCTCGACCTCGGCGTCCGAGGGGTGCGGGATCCGCAGGGCGATCTCCCCGGAGACGCTGGTCAGGCGGATGTCGGCGGGCGGTCCCGCCGGCTCGCCCGCGTCCAGATCGATCACCATGTCCCCGCTGACCGTGTCGGCCTTCACGGAGGCGCCCGAGCCGTCGATGACGGTCAGATCGCCGGTCACGGTGTTGACCCGCAGCGCGCCGGTGACGGTGTGGGCCTCGAAGGAGCCGGAGACGCTCTCGGCGCGGACCGGTCCGGAGAGTCCGACGAGGGTGGTGTCGCCGTTGACGCCCTGGACGTCCGTACGCCCCTTGATGCCGGAGATCACCGCACCGGCCCCGACCACGCCCACCTCGACGTCCGTGCCGGCCGGGACCGCCACCGAGACCACGGCCCGGCGGCGGAGCCCCTTGGGGTCGAACCACTTGAGGAAGCCCTGCCAGTGCAGGTCGTCGTAGGTGACGGTCAGGGTCGAGCCCTCCTGCGTCACGACGAGCGGCGGGCCCTTGATCTCGGCGATCTCCAGGCGGGCGGTGCTCTCGTCGGTGCCCATCACGTTCACCGTGCCGTTGACGACACGGACCCGGAGGCAGGTGACGGGGTCGGTCAGCGTGAGTTTCGTCGGCTCGGACACGGACCACTCTGTCATCGTGCTGACCTCCCGTTCGGTGACGCAACATATCGCGTCTCTCGATAGACACGATATATCGCGGTACGGGGAAGTCAACCCCCGTTCGGTGGGGGCGCGAGTGGGCATTCATGCTCGTACCCGGACAAATTGGCCTAGCGTAAGGCCCCATGAACGCGACATCCGGATCGCGCCCCGCCGGGGCGCTGCTGCTCTGCCGTGCCGAGCCCGCGGCGGTCCGCCCACCGGCCCAGCTGCTGCGCGAACAACTGCTCCTCGCCCCGGCCGGCACCGAATGGAGCGTCGTCGTCCCGGAGGGGAAGCCCTGGCTCCACGGCGGCGAGCCCGTCGAGCGGGTCGTCACAGGCTGGGCCACCGCGCTGGCCGTCTCGGCCGCCACCTGGCCCGTGCTCGCGCTCTGGTGGGACGCGGACCGGGCCGGCTTCACCCTGGCCGCCGGGTTCCGCCGCACGGTCGGCTACACCTGGCTCGCGGACGGCACTCCGGTCGGCGAGGACGAGGCCATGCGCACCTTCGCGGCCCGGCTCGCGCTCGACCCCGTCCTCGACGTCCAGGCCCTCGAACCGCTCACCCGGCCCGACCCCGACGCCGACGCGGACGCCCGGCTCGTCGGCCTGACCGCCGTCCTCGCGCGCGTGGGCCTCGTCCTGCCCACAGGTCTCACCCCCGGCGAGAGCGCCGACCGGCTCCGCTCGGTCGCCCTGGCGCAGGGGGCGGAACAGCTCGAATGGTCCGGCTGGCGCGACGCCGTGCGGGCCGAACTCGACGCGGTGGAGGGCGGCCCCTTCGGCCCGTATCTGCGCGGCCCGCGCGCCCGGCTGCTCGGCGCGGTCCAACTGGGGGCGGGACTGCCGCTGCTCGCCTGGGGCATCGGCCGCCGCAGCGGGGGCTGGACGGCGGCCGGGGCGCTGCTCGTCGCGCACGGCGCTCTGGGTCTCGTGTACGACCGGCTGCGCGGTCAGTGACCCCCGGAGGGGGAGGGAGGACCGGCCGTCCTACTCGTCGTCCTCGTCCTCGTCGTCGAGGCGGGCCAGCCAGGTCGCGAGGCGCTCGACGGGCACCTCGAAGTCGGGGTTGAGATCGACGAACGTACGCAGCTGCTCGGCGAGCCACTCGAAGGTGACCTCCTCCTCGCCGCGCCGCTTCTCCAGTTCCTCGATGCCACGGTCGGTGAAGTACATGCGATCAGGATAGGCCGTGCTCCGCGCGGCCTATCGCGCTTGTCAGCGGCAGGGTCTAGCCTTCTTCATCATCGTTTCGGGGAGCGGGGGGCCGCTGTGACGCACGGGATCGCTCGGATTCGACTGGACGACGGCACGCCCGTCTGGGCCCGCGTGAGCGAGCCCGAGGAACTGCGCCGGGGCGGAGGCTTCACGGACACCGGCATCGGCGACCGGGTCCTCTCCATGACGGAGGGGCTCACGGACGTGGTGCGCGGGGTGGTCGGCTCGCTGCGCGGCGGGCTCGACCCGCAGGCGCCGGTCGAGGTCTCCGTCAGCTTCGGCATCGAACTCACCGCGCAGGCGGGGAAGGTGATCAGCGTCCTCGCGGAGGGCGGCGGCACGGCCTCGATCGCGGTCTCCCTCACCTGGACCGAACCGGGCCCGGCGCCCGCCGCCGATCCGGCCGCCGCCGACCCGGGCTCCACCGACGCGGTCTCCACCGACCCGGTCTCCACCGACCCGGTCTCCGTCCCCGTGCAGGGTTCCGCCCCCGCGCAGGGCTCCGTGCCCGGTCCCGCGCCGGCGCCCGATGCGGGGGCGTCGCACCGGTCGGCGGCCGACGGCGCCGTATGAGCGCCTTCGAAGCCCTCGTGCGCCCCGCGCTGGTACGCATCGCGGCTCCCGGTGACGGGTATGACCCGCACGGCGACCGGTACTGGGGCACCGGCTTCTTCATCGCTCCCGGCTGGGTGCTGACCTGCGCCCACGTGGTGGCCAAAGGGGGGAGCGCGGTGTGGAAAGGCGAGCGGGCCGTCGGCATCGTATGGGACGGCGGGGTGACGACCGGCGAAGTCGTCCTCGCCAGCCCGCGCCCCGCCGAGCCCGAACAGGGCCTGGACCGCTGGGACTTCCCGGACCTCGCGCTCGTCCGCGTCCCCGACGTCCAGGGCGCGAGCTGCGTGCGGCTCAGTGAGCGCAGGCCCGTCATCGCCGATCCCCTCCCGGTCGCGCTGTACGGCTGGTCCCGGGTGACCGGCCGGCTCGCGATCCGCGACGCCGTCGGCCAGGTCCACGGCGTCGACGGGGAAGCCCTCCTGCTGAGCGGCACCCAGCCCGTGGAGGGGCTCTCCGGCGGACCGGTCGTCGACCTGAACCGCGCGGTCGTCATCGGCCTCAACAAGGGCCGCGGCGCGGACGAGGGCGCCGCCGTCCCCATCACCTCGCTGCGCAGGCTCCACCGCGAGCGCGGCGGCGAGGTGCTCTCCGAGGTCATGCGGGCGCACGACCGGTACCACCTCGCCCGCTTCCACTCGCTCGACGACGAGGAAGGCGACTGGACCAGGGCCCAGCTCCGGCACCGGCCGGCCACCGCCCAGGGCCTCGACCCCGGACGCCGCATCCATCTGTACGGGCGCCTCGCCGAACTGCAGCCGCCCACCGGCCCGGGGGACGTGCTCCACCTCGTCGACGAGGCCCGGCGGCTGACCGTGGGCCACGACATGCGCCCCGTACTCGAAATCGCCCCGCGGACCTGGCGCGAGGGCGTCGGCCTCCTCCACGAACTCCACGAACCGGACCAGGAATCCGCCTCCGACCTCGGCCCGAACGCGGTGTTCGTGTACGCGGCGATGGTCGCCCGGCACGTCAGGGAGCGGCACGGGGAGGACGCCGCCGTCGCGGGCCTGGCCGCCTGGGTCACCGCCACCGCGGTGGAGACCCCGCTCCGCACCCGCAAGGCGATCGCCGCCGTCCTCGCGAACGGCCGCCGCACGGGCGGCCCCTCCCTGAGTCACCGGACGGGGGGCACCCCCCTCGCGCCGCGCCCGGCGCGCGAGCCCGGGGCGCGCGCCGACGTCCTGGTCGAGATCGACCCACCGCCCTACGGCCGGAAGTTCCCCTGGCGGGTGAAGCTCCTCTTCGACGGCCACACCGTCACCCCGCTGTACGGGGACGACGAGGGCGTCGAGCGGGAACGGCTCCGGGAGACCCTGCGGGAGCCGCTCGCCGAGGCGTTGGCCCGGGGCGACCGGGGCGAGCATCTGGCCGCCGTCGAGGCGCAGTTGCCGCGTGAGCTCTTCGACGAGCCCCTGGACACCTGGCGCCTCTCGCCCGAGGACGAACTCTTCGACGAACGCTCGCTGCCTCTCGGCCACCGCCGGATCGTCGTCATCCGGGACCGCAGCCGCGCCGGGCGCGCGCCCGCGCCCGAGTGGCGCAGACGGTGGCGCACGGCCGGTCTCGGCCCGCTCCGGGCGGTACCGCTGCGCGCCGACGCGCTCGGGGCGGCGCGGGATGTCCAGGCGGCGTACCGGATCCGCCGGGAGTCGCCCCGAGGGGCCTGGGTACGGCTCTCGGAGGCGGCGGACGGCTCCGTTCCGGTGTACTGCGGCCCGGTGGGCAGCGGTGACGGACTCAAGGCCATGGCCGCCGCGCTCGCCGCCGGCCACCCCATCGCCCTGTGGCGCCACGGGGCCCATGAACACGACCGCGCGTCCTGTGCCGAGTTCCACGAGCAGGCCGGCCGGCTGCTCGCCGAGGCGGGCCGGGCGGAGGGACTCCACGGACCGGTCGTCTCCCTCCGCAGACGCGTCTCCGCGGACGAGGACCTGTATCTGGACGTGGACGTGGACGTGGACACGGACGTGGGGGCGGACGTGGGCGCGGACCTGGACATGGCTATGGATATGGGCATGGGCATGGATGTGGGCCTGGGGGCGGATCCGGGCCGGGGTGGCCCGGCCCTCGCCACGGATCCCCTCACCGGCGCCGATCCGGACGCGTCCCTGGACGCCGATCCCGCCCTGGCCCCGGATCCCGGTCGGGACGGTTGGTCCGGCTCATCCGGCTCGTCCGGCGCGCCCGAGGACGGTGGCGGTGGTCCGCCCGTCCGCTCCGAGCACGCCTGGGCGGAGAACCTCGCCGTCCTCTTCGACCCCCCGGACCGTCCGCCGCACGAAGATCCGCTCCAGGGACCGCCGTTGCTCGGTGAGGAGGACTGGTGACGGCGGCCGCGAGGACCCGGCGGCCACCCGGACAAAAGGTCCGGTTCGTGCGTCGCAGAGGAGCGGGGTCGGGCGGTACGTTCGAAGGGCCGGGCCACGACACCGCAGCAGCCAGGAGGAGTTCATCGTGAACGATTGGCGGATCTACCGTGGTGCCGGCCACCCGCACGACGAGATAAGGCGGTTGCCCGCCCCTCCGCCGTGGCGGGACTTCTCGTCGGGCGGAGCGGACGACACCCTGGCCGGCTCCGACCGGCGCCTCGGGGTGCGCCGCCGCCTGGTCCAGAACCACCACCCCCGGCCCGCCGAGACCGACGCCGTCAACGCGGCGCTCTACCTGCGCCGGCCGCTCCTGGTCACCGGCAACCCCGGCACGGGCAAGTCCACGCTCGCCCACGCCGTCGCCCACGAACTGGGCCTGGGCCGGGTCCTGCGCTGGCCGATCGTCTCCAGGTCGACCCTCCAGGACGGGCTCTACCGCTACGACGCCATCGGCCGTCTGCAGGACGTGCAGCTGGAGCGGGCCCAGGCCGGGTCGACGGTGGCCGCGGCGACGCCGGCGGGCATCGGCTCGTACATCCGGCTCGGGCCGCTCGGCACCGCCCTGCTCCCCTCCGAGCAGCCCCGTGTCCTGCTCATCGACGAACTCGACAAGAGCGACCTGGATCTGCCGAACGACCTGCTGAACGCCTTGGAGGAGGGCGAGTTCGCCATTCCTGAGCTGGAGCGCCTCGCCGACCGGGAGCCGGTGGTCCAGGTCCTCACGGACGACGGTCGGAAGGTCCCCGTCCAGGGCGGGCGGATCCGCTGCTCGACGTTCCCCTTCATCGTGCTCACCTCCAACGGTGAACGGGACTTCCCCGCCGCCCTGTTGCGCCGCTGCATCCGCCTGGAACTGGAGCCGCCGGGCGAGGAGCAGATCGGCGCCATGATCGAGGCGCACCTCGGGCCCGACGCGGCGGCCGGCGAAGAGGGCCTGGTCAGCCGGTTCCTGAACCGTGAACCCGGTGAGGTCATCGCCACCGACCAGCTCCTGAACGCGATCTATCTGACCCAGCACGCCCCGCGCACCGAGCGGGTGACCCGGGAACGCATCGCGGACATGCTCATGCAGCCGCTCGATCAGCCGAGGTGATGGCCGGATGCACCGGATGCATCTGGAAGAGCTCACCCGCAGACTGCGGGCCGGTGGCCAGGACCCCACCGCCGAGGAGGTCGCGGACGCCGTCTGGCTCGCCCAGTGGCTCCCGACGTCCGCCCCCGACCCGGAGGGCGGCCCCGGCGACGACCCGGGTGCGGAGCACCACGAGGACGCCGACGGCGCAGGGCTCGCGACGCGGGGACGAGATTCGGCCAACGGAGACGACGGAGACGTCCCTTCCGGTACGCGTACGGGCGCGGGCTCGGACACCGGAGCCGGCGTCGGGACCGGTACCGGAAGCGACGCCGACCGTCCCTCCGGAGACGGCACCGCCCCCGGACGCGGCAGCGGCACCGGCTCGGACGGCGCCACCGGTCACCGACCGGCCCGCGCCACCGACACCGTCGACATCCGGCCGTTCATCGGCCGGACGGCCGGCACCGCCCGGACGGCGGGCGGCGGAAGGGCCCTGCCCGTCCGCGCGCCCGGGGCCAACGCGCTGCCGGGCCTGCTCGGTCTGCAAAAGGCGCTGCGCCCACTGCGTCACTACGCCCACTTCCCGCTCAGGCCGGGCGAAGGCCTCCTGGACGAGGAGGCGACGGCCGAACGCAGCGCGGCGGCGGGCATGCTCATGCCCGTCATGCGCCCGGCGGCGGGCCGCCGCCCCGACATCCAGCTGCTCATGGACACCGGCCCCGCCATGGTCGTCTGGACCCGCATGGTCGAGGAACTCCGGCAGGCCTGCCAGCAGTCCGGCGCCTTCCGCGACGTCCAGGTGCACCGGCTGTACGACACCGGCGAGGGCGCCCCGCTGGTCACCACCACCTCCGGAGCCGACGGCCGGCCCCGGCTGCGCCCCGGCGACCAGCTCCACGACCCCACCGGACGCCGCCTCACCCTGATCGTCAGCGACTGCGTCGGCCCGCTCTGGCAGCGCGGCGCGGCCCAGCGGCTGATCCACCAGTGGCCCCGGCAGTCCCCGCTCGCCCTCGTCCAGCCGCTGCCGCCACGGCTCTGGCCCCGCACCGCGCTGTCCGCCGAGCCGGGGCTGCTGCTGCGCCCCGCGTCCCCCGGCGGACACACCGGTTTCCAGCCCGACGAGGAGCCCTGGGAGCCTGCCGCCCCCGACACGCGCGCGGTGCCCGTGCTCACGCCCACGCCCGAGGCGTTCGCCTCCTGGGCGCGGTTGCACGCGGGCCACGGCGCGGGCGGGGTGCGCGGCTGGGCGGCCCTCATCGCCCCCGAGCCGCCCCGCACCTCCGTGGCGGCCGTGCCGCTCGCCGCCCCCGCGGCTCCCCCCGCCCCGGCCGCCTCCACCGGGCGGGCCCGGTCCCCGCGCAGCGACGAGGAGTTGTTGCGGGCGTTCACCGCGGGCGCCTCGCCCGGCGCGCTGCGCCTCGCCGTCCACCTCGCTGCCGCGCCGCTGGCCCTTCCCGTGATGCAGCTCGTCCAGCGGGCGATGCTGCCCGACACCGGCCCCATGGAGCTGGCCGAGGTCCTGCTCAGCGGGCTCCTGCGGCAACTGCCCGGCCCTTCTCCGTACCCCTGCTTCAGCTACCCGCCGCGCGTCCAGCACCACCTCCTCGGCTCCCTGGACCGGGGCGCCGCCGCGCTCGTGCTCAAGCACTGCTCCGAGTACGTGGAGCGCAATTTCGGCCAGGGCATGCGCAACTTCCCCGCCCTCGCCGCCGCCCGGCTCGCGGGCCACGACACGGCCGAGGACGCGGCGGCGGCGACCGGCACGGTCGAGGGGACCGACGAGCCCACGGGCCCGGTCGGCACCGAACCGGAGCTGTTCGCCCGTATCCCCGCGCGCGTGCTCCGCTTCTACCACCCCGACCTGATCACCCCCGACCCGCTGGACGCCGCCCGGCGCCTCTTCGACCAGTGGCTCGGCCAGTCCGACTCCTCGCTGCTCGTCCGGGCCCGGCGGCAGGCCGAGGCCGCGCTGCCGGACCACCCCGTCGAGGCCGGGATCCTGCTCGGGCGCGTGCTGTACGCGGAGTCCGGCACCGCCGCCGTCCAGGGCACCGAACGCCGCCGGGAGCTGCTCACCCGCGCCCTGACCGAGCTGGAGCGGGCCGGCGGCCTGGCCGAGCCGGGCGGCGCGGAGTGGGCCGAGGCGCGGCTCGAACAGGCCGTCGCGCACCACGGGTTGTGGCGGCACAGCGCCGACCCGAGGCACCTCGACGACGCCCTGGACGCGCTCTTCGGCGACGTGCCCGACTGGCCCGACGTCCACCACCACACGCTGCACCTGCGCCGGGGACGGCTGCTCCTCGCGCGCGGGGACGGCGCGGCGGCGGCGACCGAGCTCACCACGGCGCTCTCCCTCCGGGAGAGCGTGGCGGCGCTCCTCGACCTCGCCGACGCCCTGCACCTGTCCGGCGCCGCCCCGGCCGAGGTCCTGCCCGTCCTGGACCGGGCCGGGGAGCTGCTCGACGACCGCGTCGCCCTGCGGCTGCGGTGGACGACGGCACGCGCCCGGCTGCACGACACGGCGGGCGACGGGCCTGCCGCCGACACCGCGTACGAGGAGGCCAGCCTGCTCGCCCCCGCCGACAGCGGCCAACGTGGCCGGATCCTGATGACCTGGGGCGAGTCCCTGATGCGCCGCGCCGCGACCACCCCGGGCCAGGCCGCCGTGGACCGTGCCGAAGGCGTCCTGCGCGAGGCCCTGACCAGCCTCCCGGCCGACGCCCCCGAGCGCTCCCGGGCCGGCATCCTCATCGGCAGCGTGCTCGCCCTGCGCTTCCACCGCGCCGGCTTCCTCCCCGACCTCTTCGAGAGCCGGCACCTCCTGGAACAGGCCGCCCGTACGACGCGGGACATCGGCCTGCGCGCGGAGGTGTGGCTGCAACTGGGACGGGTGAGACTGGAGTTGAGCGAAACGGCACGGGACGGTGTGCTGAGCGACGCGCTCACGGCGTACGAACGGGCCGGTGAGGACGCGCGCTCGGCCCACGGCGACACCCCGGGCACGGTCACCGGCGCCCGTGCCCTGCACGGCAAGGGAGCCGTGCTGTACCTGATGGGCAGGAACGGCCGCGCCCGCGCGGCCCTGAACGCGGCGGCCGAGCAGTGGCGCCGACTGGTGTCCGCGCTGGTGGAGGTGGACTGGAACGACGTCGAACGGACCAGGTCGCTGCTGGCCGAGGTGAGCGTGGAACAGAACCCGTACCGGCCCGCGCTCTCCACGGCGGACCGCCGCCGGATCGCACCTCCGTGGTGGGAGTGGAACGAGACGGCCGGGTAAGGCGAGGGCCTGAGGGCCGATACGGAGAACGGCTGAATAACGGGGGCGCACATGGGCGCAGTTGAGTCGAACGGGTTTCCGTCTTCCTGGCGTCGGGAAGAACCGCTCCGCCGCTACGACCGTGGGGGACAGGCGTCGGTGGGGAGGAGCCGAGGGTGTCGGAGCACAAGGAGTGGGCGACCGGTGTCGAGCGCGACAACGGCCGGTCCGCGCACCTGCCCGATCTCGCCGCTGTGGACCTGCAGACCCTGCGTGGCATGGACGATCCCGAACTCGCCGCCGCCGTCGAGCGGGTGCTGCTGCGCACTCCGGAACTCGCCGACGCGTGGTGCGAGGGCGCGGGAGACAAAGCCGCCTGAGCCGCACCACGACGACCGTCTGTTTCCGGCCGGATCCCCGCGATGGCCGGGGGGCCGCCGAAGGAGGCGGAAATGAACTTCGCGCCGCTGCCCACCGGGGCCATCGCGGAACTGGCCCGCACCCGCCCCGCCCAGGCCGACGGGGCCCTGCTGCGCTCCGCCCTGCACGCGCGGCGCCTGCTGCTGCTCAAGGCCCTCCTGGTCCGCGTCCAGCGGGACCGCGAGGCGATCGACGCCGCCGTGTTCCGTCGCTTCGCGCAGTCCTGGCACCTGCTGGAGCGGGTCGAGGGCCGCCACCCGACCGTCGTCCGTGACGTGCTCGACTACCCCATGACGGGCGCGTGGCTGGCCGCCACTCTCGTCGAGCCCGTGGGGCCGCCCCTCGACGGCCACCTCGTCCGGCTGGAGAGCCTCGCCGTCACCGCCGCCCTCCGCGCCGACTGGCCACTCGACCTCGACGTCGAAGCGCCCGGCGGCTTCCTGTCGCTGCCCGGCCTGGGCCGGCAGGCCGCGCGGTCGGGGCGCGTCCGGATCAAGGCCGGCTCACGCGTCGCACGGATCCACTCCGAGGAGTCCACGGCCACGGCGCCCACCGTCCTGCTGCTCACCGACCGGCGCACCGGCACCCTCGTCGGACGGGGCCAGGACTGGCAGGGCCTGGCCACGCTCCCCGACTCCGGCGCCCGCCTCGACGACGTCGACCCCTATCGGGTACCGCCGGGCGGAGTGGGCGTCCCGCCCCGTACCGCCGCCGCACCCGGCGAGACCGACCCCGACGTCTGGCTCGCACGCTGGCGTGCCGGGCACGCCCTGCTCGCGCGTACCGACCCCGGCCGGGCCGCCGAGGTACGGCGTGCCCTGCGGGCCGTCGTTCCCCTGGCGCCGCACGGTCACCGGTCCCTCGGGGCGACGCTGCGTTCGGCTCCGGGCGCCGTCCTGACCTCCGTACCGGCCGGTGCGCAGGACATGGCCGAGACGCTCGTCCACGAACTCCACCACAGCAAGCTCGCCACCCTGCACGAACTCGTCCCGCTGTACCGGCAGGGCAGGGCCGCCGTGCACCGGGTCGGCTGGCGCCCCGACGCCCGGCCCATCAGTGGAGTGCTCCAGGGCGCGTACGCCCATCTGGCGCTGACCGATCTGTGGCGGCGCGCCGCGACCGCGCACGCGGTGCCCCGGCCCTGGCGGTCCAGCGCCGGGCAACAGTTCGACCATATCCACGATCAGGTGGGCGAGGCGCTGGCGATCCTGCTTGAATCCGATGAACTGACCAGTGAGGGGCGGGAGTTCGCCCAGCAAATGAGGCGGCACCACGCGAGCCTCGGCACCGCCCCCCGGGCAGCTGGGTAACACTGTGCCCAGGGCACATGACACTGCGTTGCGCGTGAGCGGGACGGGAGACGTACAGATGGCGGAACAGCGGTCGGGCGGCAGCGCGGCGGACGACGGCGGCGGGGTCGCCCCCGAGCACGTCCTGGTGGTCTTCCCCGGCTACCACCGGCCGTGGGCGACCTGGATCAACCAGCGCCTCGAAGCGCACGGGGTCCGTGCGACGCTGCAACGCTGGGACCCGCCGCGCGAGGTTCCCCTGGAGGACTCCCTCAGCGACCTGCTGCTCGCCCGCGGCCAGGTGCTGCTCGTGCTCAACGACTGGTTCTTCCAGCTCGGGCCCCGGCCGGCCGGCGAGTGGAACGACGTCCTGCGCGGCTTCATCGCCTCCCGGGCCGACCGCTTCGCCGCCGTCAACCTCACCAACCGGCCGCTGCTCCCCGCCACCGCCGTCCTCGAACCCGTCAGCCTCTGGGGCGTCGGCGAGGAGGAGGCGGAAGCCCGCCTCCTCAGCCGCCTGGGCATCGGTCCCCGTCGCTCCGGTGGCCGCCGCGTCCCGCCCGGCGTCTCCGTGCGCTACCCCGACACCCCACCCGAGATCTGGGGCGAGATCCCGCGCCGCAACCCGAGATTCACCGGACGGGACGACCTCCTCGCCGAACTCCAGGAACGGCTGATGGACGCCGAGCGCGGCAACGCGGCCTGCACCCTGCTCGGCATGTCGGGCATCGGCAAGACCCAGATCGCCGCCGAGTACGCCCACCGCTTCAGTCCCGACTACGACGTCATCTGGTGGGTCAACTCCGACGACCGCAACATCCAGCGCGACCGCTTCGGCGAACTCGCCGCCGAACTGCGCCTGCCCACCGGCAACGACCCCGGCGAGCGGATCCGCGCCGTACGGGAGGCCCTGCGCCGCGGCGACCCGCACTCCCGCTGGCTCGTCATCTTCGACGGCTGGGACGACACCGACGGCGCCCAGGTCATGCTGCCCCAAGGGCCGGGACACGTACTGATCACCTCCCGCAACCGTGGCTGGGGCGACTACACCGACGTCCTGGAGATCCCCAGCTTCGACCGCGCCGAGTCCACCGCCTACCTGATGCGCCGCGCCTCCCACATCACCGCGCCCCAGGCCGACGAGGTCGCCGCCGAGTTCGGCGACGTACCCCTGCCGCTCGTCCAGGCAGCCGCCTGGCTCGGCGAGTCCGGCATGGAGGTTCCCGAGTACCTGCGCATGGTCCGCGACGGACGGCTCTCCACGGTCGAGGACGCCGCGCTCGGCGACGGATACCCCAACGCCTCGCTCACCTCCTGGTCGATACTGATCAACCGGCTCCGACGCTCCCAGCCGCAGGCCATCGACGTGCTCAGCCTGTGCGCCTCCTTCGCCCCCGGCCGCATCCCCCTCGGACTCGTCCGCGCCTACCCCCAGGCCGACCTCCCCGAGGACCTGCGCTGGATGGCGACCGACCTGCCCGCCTGGACCCGGGCCCTGGACACCCTCGTCAACTACTCGGTGCTCACCCGCGAGACCCGCGGCCCGGCCGCCAACAACGCCGAGATGGCCCCGCACCAGGAGTCCGTGCACATGCACCGGCTCGTCCACGACATCGTCGCCCGGCTCACCGACGGCGAACACCGCGAGGCCCACCGCAAGGCCGTCCGTACCCTCCTCGCCGAGGCCGACCCCGGCAACCCGCTGGACAGCCGGCACTGGCCCCGGTACGCCGAACTCCTGCCGCACATCACCCCGTCCGGCGCGCTCTCCAGCCGCAACCCGCGCGTGCAGACCGCCGTCCTCAACTGCCTCCGCTACTGCTATCGCAGCGGCGAGTTCCGCGCCGGTGCCCAGCTCGCCGAACAGATCCGGGACGCCTGGTCCACCTTCATGGACCCGCTGGACCAGCCCATGCTGGACCTGACCACACAGCAGGGCAACGTCCTGCGCTCGTTCGGCCGCTTCCGCGAGGCCTACGACCTCGACCTCGCCCAGCGCGAGCGGCTGAACGCCTCCGAGCCCAGGAACGAGCACGGCTCGCTCCTCTCCGGCAGCGCCATCGCCAGCGACCTGAGATTCCTCGGCCAGTACCAGGAGGCGGAGCAGCTCCAGCGCCAGGTGCTCGGCGAAGCGCAACGACTCCTCGGCGAGACCGAGTTCTCCACCCTGGTCGCCCGCCACAACCTCGGCGTGGTGCTCCGGTCGCTCGGCCGGTACCGGGAGGCCCAGGAACTCGACGCGGAGTCGCTGGTCCGCTGCGAGCGCGTCCTGGGCAGCCGCCACGCCCACACGCTCAGCACCAGCAACGCCCTCGCCCACGACCTCCGGCTCCTTGGCCAGTACCGCGAGGCGCTCGCCCGCCAGGAGGCCAACGTCCGGGTGCACGTGCAGGTACTCGGCCCCCAGCACCTGCAGACCCTGTTCGCCCGCACCCAACTGGCCCTGTGCCGACGCCGGGAGGGCGGTTTCCAGCAGGACCTCGGAGCCACCATGGCCGCCCTGCTCGAACAACTGGAGCAGGTGCACGGGCGCGGGCACTACATCACCCTCGCCGCCATCAACAACTACGCCAACTACCTGCGCGAACACGGCGACCTCGACCAGGCGAGGGAACTGGTCACCGAGGCCGAAGCCGGCTACCGGTCGCTCCTGGGCCCCGCCCACGCCGTCGCCACGGGAGTCCTCGCGAACACGGCGCTCGTCATGCAGGCCTCCGGCGAGCGCGCCAACGCGCTGGCCATCCTGGAGGCCGCGCTCGCCGGGCTCACCTCCTCGGTGGGATCCGACCACCCCTGGGTCCTCGGCTGCGCGCTCAACACCGCTGCCGCCCGCAACTTCAACGGGCGGGTGGCCGACGCCGCCGAACTCAGCCGCGACACCCTCCGCCGGGCCCGCCACGTGCTCGGCAACGAGCACCCCCTCACCCTCTCCAGCCAGGTCGCCCTCGCCACCGACCTGCGCGGTCTGCGTGAGGTCGAGGAGGCCGGGAAGCTGGAGGAGGACGCCCTGCTGACCCTCACCCGGACCCTGGGCGCCCAGCACCCGCACACCCTCTCGGCGCGTCAGCGCAACCGCCCCTACTGGGACTTCGAGGCCAACCTCGGATAGCCCCACCGAACGCCGGAGGCCCGGCCCCCTCTCGGGGGGGCCGGGCCTCTGTGCGTACGAGGTCAGCCGGTCAGGCGTCGAAGACCTCGTTGACCAGCTGCTGCTGCTCGGCCTGGTGGCGCTTGGCCGAGCCGACCGCCGGGGACGAGGAGTGCGGGCGCGAGATCCGGCGCAGGCGCTCGCCGTGCGGGATGTCGGCGCCGACCGCCAGGTCCAGGTGGTCGATCAGGTTGAGCGCGATGAACGGCCAGGCACCCTGGTTCGCCGGCTCCTCCTGGGCCCACAGGTACTTCTCGGCGTTCGGGTACTTGGCGATCTCGGCCTGCAGCTCGGCACCCGGCAGCGGGTACAGGCGCTCCAGACGGATGATCGCGGTGTCCGTGACGCCGCGCTTCTGACGCTCGGCCTCCAGGTCGTAGTAGACCTTGCCGGCGCAGAAGACGACCTTGCGGACGTCGGCCGGGTTACCCGCTCCGGAGGAGGTGAGCGTGTCGCCGATCACCGGGCGGAAGCCGCCGGTGGTGAACTCCTCCGCCTTCGACGCCGCCGCCTTCAGACGCAGCATCGACTTCGGGGTGAAGACGATCAGCGGCTTGTGGTGCGGGTTGTGGACCTGCCAGCGCAGCAGGTGGAAGTAGTTCGACGGCAGGGTCGGCATCGCGACCGTCATGTTGTCCTGCGCGCACATCTGCAGGAAGCGCTCCGGGCGCGCGGACGAGTGGTCCGGGCCCTGGCCCTCGTAGCCGTGCGGCAGGAGCAGCGTGACGCCGGAGGTCTGGCCCCACTTCTGCTCGGCCGAGGAGATGAACTCGTCGACGACGGTCTGCGCGCCGTTGACGAAGTCACCGAACTGGGCCTCCCAGATGACCAGGGCGTCCGGGCGGGCCAGCGAGTAGCCGTACTCGAAGCCCATCGCCGCGTACTCGCTGAGCAGCGAGTCGTAGACGTTGTAGTGGGCCTGGTCGTCGGGGTTCAGGTAGAGCAGCGGGGTGTAGTCCTCGCCGGTCTCCTGGTCCACCAGGACCGCGTGGCGCTGACCGAAGGTGCCGCGGCGGGAGTCCTGGCCGGACAGCCGGACCGGGGTGCCCTCCATCAGCAGCGAGCCGATGGCGAGGGTCTCGCCGAAGCCCCAGTCGATCGTGCCGTCGTCGATGGAGGCCGCGCGGCGCTGCATCTGCGGCATCAGACGCGGGTGGACCGTGATCCGCTCCGGGATGTTCACCTGCGACTCGGCGATCCGCTTCACGACCTCCTGGGAGACCGCGGTGGTGACGGCGACCGGGAACTCCGGCTGCGCGTCCGGGATGTGCGTCGGGGCCGGGGCGGAGGTGGCCTCGCGGACCTCCGCGAAGACCTTCTCCAGCTGACCCTGGAAGTCCTGGAGCGCCTGCTCCGCCTCTTCCAGGGTGATGTCGCCGCGACCGATCAGCGACTCGGTGTACAGCTTGCGCACCGAACGCTTCTTGTCGATCAGGTTGTACATCTGCGGGTTGGTGAACTGCGGGTTGTCGCCCTCGTTGTGACCGCGGCGGCGGTAGCAGATGAGGTCGATCACGACGTCCTTGTTGAACGTCTGGCGGAACTCGAAGGCGAGCCGCGCGACGCGGACCACGGCCTCCGGGTCGTCGCCGTTCACGTGGAAGATCGGCGCCTCGATCATGCGGGCCACGTCGGTGGCGTACATGGAGGAGCGGGACGACTCGGGAGCCGCCGTGAAGCCGACCTGGTTGTTGATGACGATGTGGACCGTGCCGCCGGTGCGGTAGCCGCGCAGCTGCGACATGTTCAGCGTCTCGGCGACGACGCCCTGGCCCGCGAAGGCCGCGTCACCGTGCAGTGCGACCGGGAGGACGGTGAAGTCCGTGCCGCCCTTGTTGATGACGTCCTGCTTGGCGCGGACGACACCCTCCAGGACCGGGTCGACCGCCTCCAGGTGCGAGGGGTTGGCGGTGAGCGAGACCTTGATCTGCTCGCCGTCCAGGCCGGTGAAGGTCCCCTCGGCGCCCAGGTGGTACTTCACGTCGCCGGAGCCGTGCATCGACTTCGGGTCGAGGTTGCCCTCGAACTCGCGGAAGATCTGCGCGTACGACTTGCCCACGATGTTCGCGAGGACGTTCAGCCGGCCGCGGTGGGCCATGCCGATGACGACCTCGTCCAGGCGGGACTCGGCGGCGGAGTCGATGACCGCGTCGAGCAGCGGGATGACGGACTCGCCGCCCTCCAGGGAGAACCGCTTCTGACCGACGTACTTGGTCTGCAGGAAGGTCTCGAAGGCCTCCGCCGCGTTCAGGCGGCGCAGGATCCGCAGCTGCTCCTCGCGCTCCGGCTTGGAGTGCGAGCGCTCGACGCGGTCCTGGATCCACTTGCGCTGCTTCGGGTCCTGGATGTGCATGAACTCGACGCCGGTGGTGCGGCAGTACGAGTCGCGCAGCACGCCGAGGATGTCGCGGAGCTTCATCATCGACTTGCCGGCGAAGCCGCCGACCGCGAACTCGCGCTCCAGGTCCCAGAGCGTCAGTCCGTGCTCGGTGATGTCCAGGTCGGGGTGCTTGCGCTGGCGGTACTCCAGCGGGTCGGTGTCGGCCATGACGTGGCCGCGGACCCGGTAGGAGTGGATCAGCTCGAAGACCCGCGCGGCCTTGGTGACGTCGTCGTCGTGCGAGGCGTCGATGTCCTTGAGCCAGCGGACCGGCTCGTAGGGGATGCGCAGGGCCTTGAAGATGTCGTCGTAGAAGCCCTCCTCGCCGAGGAGGTAGTTCGCGACGACGCGCAGGAACTCGCCGGAGGCGGCGCCCTGGATGACGCGGTGGTCGTACGTCGAGGTCAGCGTCATGACCTTGGAGATGCCCAGCTTGTTCAGGGTGTCCTGGGAGGTGCCCTGGAACTCGGCCGGGTAGTCCATCGAGCCGACGCCCATGATCACGGACTGTCCGGGCATCAGGCGGGGGACCGAGTGGACCGTGCCGAGGCCACCGGGGTTGGTCAGGGAGACCGTGACGCCGGTGAAGTCCTCCATCGTCAGCTTGCCGACGCGGGCGCGCTTGACGATGTCCTCGTAGGCCTGCCAGAACTCGAAGAAGTTCAGCGTCTCGGCCTTCTTGATGCCCGCGACGACGAGCTGGCGGTCGCCGTTCGGCTTCACCAGGTCGATCGCGAGGCCGAAGTTCACGTGGTCCGGCTTGACCAGCGTCGGCTTGCCGTCCTTCTCCGCGAAGGAGTAGTTCATCGACGGCATGGCCTTGATCGCCTGCACCATCGCGTAGCCGATGAGGTGCGTGAAGGAGATCTTCCCGCCCCGGGCGCGCTTCAGGTGGTTGTTGATCACGATCCGGTTGTCGAAGAGCAGCTTCACCGGGACGGCGCGGACGGACGTGGCCGTCGGCACCTCCAGCGAGGCGTTCATGTTCTTCGCGACGGCGGCGGCGGGGCCGCGCAGCGTGATCAGCTCGGGGCCGGCGGGCGCCTCGGCCGCGGGAGCGGCGGCGGCCTTCGCCGGGGCGGCTGCGGCCGGGGCGGCCTTCGCCGGGGCCGGAGCGGCGGCGGGCGCGGGCTTGACCGGAGCAGGTGCCGCCGGGGCGGCCTGAGCGGCGGGGGCCGGCGCGGGGGCGGCCGGAGCGGCGGCGGCCGGGGCGGCCTTGACCGGGGCCGGAGCGGCGGGCGCGGCAGGTGCGGCCTGTGCGGGGCTCACCTGCGGCGCGGAGGCCGGGGTCTCCGTGGCACCGGGCTTGTAGTCGGCGAAGAAGTCCCACCAGGCACGATCGACTGAATTCGGGTCCTGGAGGTACTGCTGGTAGATCTCGTCGACGAGCCACTCATTGGCGCCGAAGGCGGTAGCAGGGTTCTGACCCTGCCCGTCTTGGCCGGTGGAGGTACTCGGGGTACTGGGGGACTGAGACGACACGGCGGTAACCGCCCTCTTCCGCTTCACAAGGTGATGGACAGCGGAAATAAAGGCTACGCCTCCCTGGCCGAGAGGTGCAGGCCGGGCACTACCAACGTCGCGCAAGTCACACTTGACGCGGCGTTTCAGGGCAGGGATTGGCGGGAAACAAGCGTGGTTCTGCCCTCACGCGGGTACGAGAGAGCCGGGGTGCGGCCCCTGAGGCATGCATCCCTGACCACGTCCTGATCGTGTCCTGTAAAAGACCACGCAGAAGACGTGCTTCCCGTTCGACCCTACGTCAACCTCGCGCCGGAACGCTGCCCGGAAGAGTGACCTGGATTCGGCAGCCACGTGACGATTCGGCCACGCCGATCTCGCCGCCGTGCAGATCCACCGCCCAGCGGGCGATCGCGAGCCCCAGGCCCGTACCGCCGTCGCTGCCCGGGCCGGACTTGTCCGGCACCTGTCCCCGGTTGAACCGCTCGAAGACCGTGTGCCGCAGCGCCTCCGGGATGCCCGGGCCCTCGTCCTCGACCTCCAGGGCCAGCGAGTCCGGCCAGTCCCCGCGCCGCGCCCGTACCGTCACGCGGCCGTGCGGCGGCGAGTGCTTCACCGCGTTGTCGATCAGGTTCGCCATCACCTGGTGCAGCCGCTCCGCGTCCGCGTGGGCGGTCAGCTCGGGCGGCGAGACGTCGAGGTGCAGATGGACGTCCGTACGGTTGTGCAGGCCGGACGTGGAGGACAGGCCGCGCTGGGACGCGGCCAGATTGGCCTCCCGGAGCACCCCGGAGAGATACGGCCAGACCTCGAACCGGCGTGCCTTGAGCGTGACGACACCGTTGTCAAGACGTGACAGGTCGAGCAGGGTCTCCACCAGCCGGCCGAGCCGCTCGGTCTGCTTCAGGGCCGTCCGCATGGTCTCCGGATCGGCTTCCGAGACCCCGTCGACGACGTTCTCCAGGACCGCTCGGAGCGCCGCGATGGGCGTGCGCAGCTCGTGCGAGACGTTCGCGACCAGCTCCTTGCGGTGCCGGTCGACGGACTCCAGGTCGTCCGCCATGCGATTGATCGTCGAGGCCAGGTCGCCCAGCTCGTCGCGGCGGTCCGCGCCGCGCACCCGCCGGCTGAAGTCCCCGCGCGAGATCGACCCGGCGACCGTGTTCATCTCGTCGAGCGGCGCCGTCAGGGACTGCGCCACGAACTGAGTGATCAGGAGCGTCGCGATCATCGCGAAGATCGTGATGTAGCGGAACTCCGTGGAGGTCCGGATCGCCACCAGCGCGAGCCCCGAGGTCAGCAGGACCGCCCCGACGACCAGCGTGCCCAGCTTGGTCTTGATCGAGATCACGATCCGGCGCCTGTTCCGGCGCTCGGGGCGCTGCCCCCGGCGGCTCATGACGCCGGCGTCTCCAGCGCGTACCCGACGCCATGGACCGTACGGATCCGCTCCGCCCCGATCTTCCGGCGCAGGGCCTTGATGTGGCTGTCCACCGTCCGCGTACCGGAGGCGTCCGCCCAGTCCCAGACCTCGGCGAGCAGCTGCTCGCGGGAGAGCACCGCGCGCGGGGTGTTCGCCAGGCAGACCAGCAGGTCGAACTCGGTCGGCGTCAGGTGCACGTCGTCGTTGCGGACCCGGACCCGGCGCTGCGCGTGGTCGATCTCCAGCTCGCCCAGGCGCAGGATCCCGCTCCGCGGGGTGACGGCCGCCAGCGCGGCCCGCTCCACCCGGCGCAGCAGGACGTGCACGCGGGCGGCCAGCTCACGCATGGAGAACGGCTTGGTCATGTAGTCGTCGGCGCCGACGCCGAGCCCGACCAGCATGTCCGTCTCGTCGTCCCGCGCGGTCAGCATCAGGACCGGCACCGGGCGCTGCGCCTGGACACGGCGGCAGACCTCGAGCCCGTCGAAGCCGGGCAGCATCACGTCGAGGACCATCAGGTCGGGCTGCCAGGCCTCGGCCGCGTCGACCGCGGCCGGTCCGTCCGTCGCGGTCTGGACGAGGAACCCCTCCGCGCGCAGCCGGGCGGCGATCGCATCCACGATCGTCGTGTCGTCCTCGACGACCAGCACCCGCCGCTGCGCACCCGGAGTGGCCGCCGCACCGTGGTGAGTGGTGTGTGTCTGCTCCATTGCCCCGCCTCGCATCGCTGGTGTCGGCCAGCAGCCTAGAGGCACGGGCGGCGTCCCGGCTATCCAGGCCGGACGGCGAGGTGCACCACGTCAGGGACGCCCCGGGCAACCGGGATCTCTTCCGTCCGTACCCCGCTGAATCCGGCATTCCGCAAGGACGCTTCGAAATCGGCTGACGGCCGGGCCGACCAGACGGCGAGGATCCCGCCGGGGTTCAGGCGCCTCGCGCAGGCCGCCAACCCCGGTGCGGAGTAAAGGTTTTGGTTGTCCTCGGTGACGGTCCAGTCGGGTCCGTTGTCGATGTCGAGGCAGAGCGCGTCGTACGTGTCCGAGGAGTCGTGGACGTACGCGACGAGGTCCGTGTGCAGGATCACGTTCCGTGGATCCGCGAGCGCGGGGCCAGAGATCGCGGAGAGCGGGCCCGCGCGGTGCCAGTCGATGATGGCCTGCTCGCGCTCGACCACCGCGATCCGGCCCCAGCGGGGATCCGCGGCGGCGTGGGCGAGGGAGAAGCCGACGCCGAGGCCGCCGATGAGCACCGAGGGAAGCGGGCCGCCGGGTGGCGGGTCGAGCGCCAGGTAGGCCGCGTCGACCAGTAGCCGCTCCGAACGCCCGTCGGAAGTGTCCATCAGGAACGTGCCGTTGGCGATGATCTCGAAGTGCTCGTCACGGCGCCGGAGCACGACCTCTCCGTACGGGCCCTGGCGGCGGTCGAGGGTGACGGGGCTGGACATGTGCGCGCACTCCCGGTCTCGGCGGACGGCTGTCCCGGCCATCCTCGCGGGGCGGGGAGGGCCGGGACAAACGGGATTCGGGGGGCGGGGCGCAGGATCGGATTCAGACGGTCAGCCCGTGGCCGTGCGGGAAGACCGGATCCACCGTGTCGTTCGGGACGTCCGGGCGGGCCGCCTCCACCGCCGCCATCGAGCGGGGCAGCTCGAACGGAAGCTTCCCCTCCGCCTGCGCCCGGCCGAAGGCCACGTCCAGGAGGGCCTCGTCGCTCGCGCCGTAGTCCGCGATCAGCGCCGCCGCGTGCTCGGCGATCTCCGGCAGGACGGCCGGCCGCTCCAGGTTGACGCAGACGACCGTCGGGACCGCCGAGAGCAGCGCGAGGATCCGGGTCAGCTCGGGCTCGGGGAAGGCGAGCGAGCCGGAGTGGAAGAAGGCCTCGAAGAGGTTGGGCCGCTCCTCGTACGGGGTGCGCAGCCGCAGGACCGCCAGGTCCGCCTCGGCCGGCTCCGCCACGACCTCGCCGTAGGCCGCCGCCACGGCCGGGTCGACGTTCTCGACGTACAGCTTCGGACGGCCGGTCAGCGGCAGCGGACCGTCGGTGAGGACGGTCAGCGAGCGGCGCTGGGCCGCCGCGCCCGCCGCCTTGAAGTCGGCGCGGCCGACCGTCTCGGCCGCCTCCTCCGGGTCGACGTACCGGCGCTCGTCGAAGAGCCCGAGCACGAACTTCTCCCGCAGCAGCCGCCGTACGGAGGCGTCCACACGCTCCTCGGAGATCCGGCCCGACTCGACCAGCTCCACGATCACCTCGGGGCACTGCTCGCCCCCGAACTGGTCCGCGCCCGCGTCCAGCGACTTCGCCGCCCGCTCGGCGACGCTCAGGTGCTCCACGCCCCACGCGCGCGCCTCGTGCGGCTCGCCGAAGATCACCGAGTCCGTCAGCAGCCCCCAGTCGGTGCAGACGATGCCCTGGAAGCCGAGTTCCTCCCGCAGCAGCCCGGTCACCACGCCCTTGCTGAAGCCGAAGCCGACCTCCTCCCAGTCGGTGCCGATCGGCTGGCCGTAGTACGGCATCATCTGCGAGCAGCCGGCGGCGATGGCGGCCTTGAAGGGCTCCAGGTGGTGCTCCCGCATCCCGCCCGGGTAGATCTGCTCCTTGCCGTGCGGGAAGTGCGGGTCCTCGCCGTCCTTCTGCGGGCCGCCGCCGGGGAAGTGCTTGACCATGGCCGCCACCGAGTCCGGACCCAGCTCCTCGCCCTGCAGGCCCCGTACGTACGCCTGGACCAGCTCACCGGTCAGCTCGGCGTCCGAGCCGAAGGTGCCGGACTGGCGGGCCCAGCGCGGCTCGGTGGCCAGGTCGATCTGCGGGTGGAGGGCCGTACGGAAGCCCACGGAGAGGTACTCGCGGCGGACGGTGTCGGCGAAGCGGAAGACCAGTTCCGGGTCGGCGATCGCGGCGAGCCCCAGCGCCTCGGGCCAGGCGGAGAAGGCGCCGGCGTTGAAGGAGGCGCCGACGTTGTCGGTGAAGGCGTGGCGCGGGTCGGTGGAGAGCGAGACCGGGATGCCGAGCCGCGTGCTCGCGGCCATCTCCTGGACCGCGTTGTGCCAGCGGGCCATCTCGCGGGCTCCGTAGGTGCCGAGCAGGTTGAAGTGGGTGAGGTGACGGCCCTCGATCAGCTCCGGCGTGGTGTACGGCAGCATCGAGCCGTCGGTCTCGGTGACCGGCGTGCCGTCCGCGTTCATCATCAGCATCGAGTGGAAGAGCTGGCCGGCCTTCTCCTGCAGGGTCATCCGGGCGAGCAGGTCCTCGACGCGCTCGTCGACGGGGCGGGTGGAGTCCTGGTACGGGTGCGTGGGCATGGTGGGTCTCCTACGTGACCGAGCGGATGAACTGGACGGCGAGCGCGCCGAGCACGCAGGCCACGCCGCCGAGGAGGAACAGCGCGCCGTGGTTGCCGCCGCCCCCGATCGCGAGCGGCGCGGGCGCCATGATCGGGACGTGCGACCGGGGCAGGGCGTTGCCGATGTTCAGGACGCCCATGTCGGCGGGGCCGGTGGTCCGTGTCGGTTCGTGAGCGAGCGCCATGGGGGACTCCGTCGTTCGGGCCGACCGCTTCGTCGGCCTCGGCGCCCTCAGGCTAAGCGCGAAAACCGAGTGGGTACTAGGTTTTGATTCTGTGTCCTGGATCACAGGACGAAAACCCCATCCCGGGCACGACCTAAGCTGGGCCCCATGCCGGAGAACAAGGGCCGAACGACCCGCGGAAGCGCAGGCAGGGGCAGCTATGCGGTGGGGGACGAGCGCCGCCGGAAGATCCTCGACACCGCCGTCGAACACTTCGGACGGTGGGGCTTCCACGCCTCCTCGCTCGCCCGGATCGCCAACGACTGCGGCATCACCCAGGGCGGGCTGCTGCACCACTTCCGCAGCAAGGAGGACCTCCTGCTGTCGGTCCTCGCGCAGAGCGAGCAGCACGACGTCGAGCGCCTCTTCGCCCGCGAGCCGGACTCGTACGCCGCGTACCTGGAGACCGTCGTCACCCTCGTCGAGGAGAACACCCGCCGCCCCGGCATCGTGCGGATGTTCAACGTCCTGGCCGGGGAGTCGGGCAACGTGGGCCACCCCGCGCACGACTACTTCAAGGAGCGGTACGAGCGCGTCCTGAGCCACATGGTCGGGCTGATGGAGGCGGCGGTGCGGCGCGGGGAACTGCGCGAGGGCGTCGACTGCCGGGCCGCCGGCCGGGAGCAGCTGGCCGTGATGGACGGCCTCCAGCTCCAATGGGCCCTCGACCCGGGGGCGATGGACATGCCCGCGCGCGTACGGGCCTTCCTGGACCGCCAGTTGAGAGACCTGTCGGCGACGGGCGAGGGCCTGCCGGCCGCCTGACCTCAGGGGCCGGTCGGCGGGCCGCCGTCGGGGAGGGCCTCGAAGACGCGCTGGAGGGCGGGCGGGCGTTCTCCGTCGGCGGCGACCACGACGCGGTACCGGTGGGTGACGACGTACTGGAAGCCGTCGGCCACCGGCTGTTCCGTCGGGCGCGTCGGCACCTTCGCGTACGCCGGGTCCTCCAAGGCCGCGCGCAGCGCGGCCACTTCGGCGGCGGTCATGCGGCCGGAGCGCGGGTCCTGCGTGCCGGACCGGGTCGTGTAGGTGCCGTCGTAATGGACGATCAGCTGGTTGCGGACCCCGGCCAGGCCGCCGTTGACGTTCACCTCGACGAGGACCTCGCGGGGGCCCGGCTCGTGGTCGTTCCGTACGGTGCCGTCCGTCCCGGTGGGGACCGGCGGGGCGGGGACGGTCGTCGGGGCGGGCGCGGTGGTGGTGGGCGTGGCGGTGGTTGCCACCGATTCCTGGGTCACGACCGGCTTCGCCGGGGTGTCCTGGTCACCGCATCCGGCCACCGTGAGCATCGGCACCAGCGCGAGCACCAGCGCCGACGACGTGACCCGCACCGTTCTCCTGCGCACCATGGTCCCGAGCATGCCCTCACCCGATCCGGTTGACCAGGGCCGCGTGCAGGGCGGTGAGGCGGGGGCCGTGCGGTCCGCCGCGTACCGCCAGGTCGACGGCGTCGGCACACGCCCGGCACCGGTCGAGATGCGCCTCCGCGTGGCCGAGGAACTCGGGGGAGAGCTCCCCGCGGGCGTACGCGTCCACCCAGTGCGCGGGGAGGTGTCGGGTGGGGGCGGCTGTGGTGGGGGGAGAGAGCTCGGCCATGCGAGGGCTGCCTTCGGTACCGGAGGTGGGGGCGGGGGACGCGGTGCCGGCGGGCGTGGGGGGCGCCGGTCGGGGGTTACGGGCGGGGGCGGGGGACCCGGTCGCGGTCACCGGCACCTCCTTCGGCGGGCGAGGACTCGGCCTCGTGCTGGGCCACGATCCACTCGCGCAGCCGGGCGCAGCCCCGGGCGGCGCGGGCCTTGACCGTGCCCTCGGGGACGGCGAGGCGTTCGGCGGTCTCGCGGACGCTGTAGTGCTGGAGGTAGCGCAACTCGATGACCTCGCGCTGCGGGGCGGGCAGCCCGGCGAGCGCGAAGGCTATCGCCGCGTAGCGGGGCGAGGAGGCGAGCAGGCAGTCCTCTACGGAGGGGGCCGTGCCGGCGGAGGCGGGGGTGTGCTCGCGGGCCCGGTCGGCGAGGGCGCGCTGCCGTCCGGCGGCCCGTTCGAGGTCGACGGCGCGGCAGTGGGCTATCCGCCGCAGCCAGGCGGGGACGCTGCCCTCGTGGAAGCCGGACGCGCTCTTCCACACCGTCAGGAAGGTCTCCTGGACGGCGTCCTCGACGGTCTGGGCGGGAAAGCCGCGGTTGAGGAGATGGGCGAAGAGCGGGCCCGCGTGCCGGGCGAAGAGCCGAGACAGCGCGTCCTTGTCGCCCTCGGCGACGGCATGCACGAGGTGCCCGTCGCCCGTGCCGCCCTCGTCGTCCGCGTCGTCCGCGCCGCCTACGCCTGGACCACTGAGCGGGCCCGGCCGACCGGCGGGGCCCGGGTCGCCTGCCGGCCCTGGGTCACCGACTCGGCTCGGGTTGCCTGCCGACCCCGGGTCACCGACTCGCCCCGGGTCGCCTGCCGGGCGTGGATCGCCCGTCGGGTCCGGACCTGGGCCGCCGGCGGTGCCCAGGCTCCCGCCCGTCGGGCCGTTGGGCGACGGTCCGGCGCCGGTCGCGGCTTCGGGGCCGGCGCTGTCTTCGGTGCACTGCTCGCACCCGGGAAAGCTCGTCGTCACGACCTCTGAACGTGGGCAAGGGGTACGGAGGTTGCCATTCCGTGCATCTTTTCCCCGCCCGGTGGGGGAGCACCGGCGCACGTGGGGGCGCACACGCGCCCGGCGCCCGGTGTCCCCGGCCTACGCCTCCCGCACGATCCCCGTCAGCGGGCACTCGTAGCGCCAGTCCAGGCTGTCGTAGAGGGCCAGGCCGTCGCGGGTGGCCGACAGGACGCCCGCGGTCGCGCCGGTCTGGGCGGCCGCGGCCTCCAGCGTGCGCATCACGTTGGCGCCGAGGCCCCGGCGGCGGTGGTCGGGGTGGGTCTCGATCTGGTCGGCGACCGCCGTCACCCCGGTCGGCGCCATCTGGCCGCGCGCGGCGAGCGTGCCGTCCGGGGCGACGATCCGGACCCGGATCACCCCGTCCCTGGTCTCCGTCGTCCGCGCGTACCCCTCCGGCGCGGGCGGGCGGGCGCCCGGGTCCAGGGTCTTGCTCATCATGTAGCCGGGGTCGTCCGGGATGGTCCAGCCCGGGGTGATCCACTCGGCCGACTCCTCCGGGCCGGCCATGATCTTCAGCCACGCGCCCGGCACGTCGATCTCCGCGCAGAGCTTGCCCACGGAGACGGCGTCCGGTGCCGGCAGGACGTGCCGGAAGACGTGCGTCGGCAGGCCGACGTCGATCCGCCAGCCCCAGGGCTCGACGACGGCGGGGGCGGTGCCCCGCGAGACGGTCCAGCCCGCCACCCAGGCGGAGGTAATAGACGCAGTATCCATGGAGGTATTACAAGTCCGTCGCTCCGCCCCGCGCCAGAGTGATCGCTCAGAGCGAACAGCCCCCGGGGAACATCCGGCGGCTCATGTGCATTGAGTCCACATAGCTCAACTTGACTGCCGAAGGGGAGATCATGGCTTCGACGTCCTCACCGCTCACTCTGCCTGTGCTGCCGCTCGACGACGAGGTCGTGCTGCCCGGAATGGTGGTGCCGCTGGACCTGTCCGACAACGACGTACGCGCTGCGGTCGAGGCCGCCCAGGCCGCCGCCCGCCCCGGGAGCGGCACCGGGAAGCCCAAGGTGCTGCTCGTGCCCCGGATTGACGGCACGTACGCCGCGACCGGTGTGCTCGGCACCGTCGAGCAGGTCGGGCGGCTGTCCGACGGTGACCCGGGCGCCCTGATCCGGGCCCTCGGCCGCGTGCGGATCGGCGCGGGGACGACCGGCCCCGGCGCCGCCCTCTGGGTCGAGGGAAGCGTCGTCGAGGAGACCGTTCCCGACCCGCTGCCCGGCTCCGTGACCGAACTGGTCAAGGAGTACAAGGCGCTGGCCACCAGCTGGCTGCGCAAGCGCGGCGCCTGGCAGGTCGTGGACCGCGTCCAGCAGATCGACGGCGTCTCCGCGCTCGCCGACAACTCCGGCTACTCGCCCTTCCTCACCGTCGAGCAGAAGGTCGAACTCCTGGAGACCGCCGACCCGGTCGCCCGCCTCAAGCTCGCCACCGCCCAGCTCCGCGAGCACCTCGCCGAGCAGGACGTGGCCGAGTCCATCGCGAAGGACGTCCAGGAGGGCGTCGACAAGCAGCAGCGCGAGTTCCTGCTGCGGCGCCAGCTGGACGCCGTACGCAAGGAGCTGCGCGACCTCAACGGCGAGACGGACGGCGACGAGTCCGACGACTACCGGGCCCGCGTCGAGGCCGCCGACCTGCCCGAGAACGTGCGCGAGGCGGCCCTCAAGGAGGTCGAGAAGCTGGAGCGGTCCAGCGACCAGTCCCCGGAGGGCTCCTGGATCCGCACCTGGCTCGACACCGTCCTCGAACTGCCGTGGAACGAGCGGACCGAGGACCAGTACGACATCCAGGGCGCCAAGGCCGTCCTCGACGCCGAGCACGCGGGCCTGGAGGACGTGAAGGAGCGGATCACCGAGTACCTGGCGGTGCGCAAGCGGCGCGCCGAGCGCGGTCTCGGCGTGGTGGGCGGCCGGCGCGGCGGCGCGGTCCTGGCCCTGGTCGGCCCGCCCGGTGTCGGCAAGACCTCGCTGGGCGAGTCCGTCGCGCACGCGATGGGACGGAAGTTCGTCCGGGTCGCGCTCGGCGGCGTACGGGACGAGGCGGAGATCCGCGGCCACCGGCGTACGTACGTGGGCGCGCTGCCCGGCCGCATCGTACGGGCGATCAAGGAGGCCGGGTCGATGAACCCGGTGGTCCTGCTCGACGAGATCGACAAGGTCGGCTCGGACTACCGGGGCGACCCGGCGGCCGCGCTCCTGGAGGTCCTCGACCCGGCGCAGAACCACACCTTCCGCGACCACTACCTGGAGGTCGAACTCGACCTCTCCGACGTCGTGTTCCTGGCGACGGCGAACGTGCTGGAGGCCATCCCGGAGGCGCTGCTCGACCGCATGGAGCTGGTCAGGCTCGACGGGTACACGGAGGACGAGAAGGTCGTCATCGCCCGCGACCACCTGCTGCCGAGGCAGCTGGAGCGCGCGGGCCTGGAGAGCGGCGAGGTGGTCCTGGAGGACGCGTCGCTGCGGAAGCTCGCGGGGGAGTACACCCGGGAGGCCGGCGTACGGAACCTGGAGCGGTCCATCGCGCGACTGCTGCGGAAGGTCGCGGCGCAGCACGAACTGGGCGACCGGGAGCTGCCGTTCACGGTCGGCGTGGACGATCTGCGCGGGCTGATCGGGCGACCGCACCACATCCCGGAGTCCGCGCAGGACCCGGCCGAGCGCCGGACGTCCGTCCCGGGCGTGGCGACCGGACTGGCCGTCACGGGCGCGGGCGGTGACGTCCTCTTCGTGGAGGCGTCGCTCGCCGACCCGGAGACGGGCGCGGCGGGGCTGACCCTGACCGGTCAGCTGGGCGACGTGATGAAGGAGTCCGCGCAGATCGCGCTCTCCTTCCTGCGGTCGCACGGCGCGGAGCTGGAGCTGCCGGTGACCGGTCTGAAGGACCGGGGCGTGCACATCCACTTCCCGGCGGGCGCGGTCCCGAAGGACGGCCCGAGCGCGGGCATCACGATGACGACGGCGCTCGCCTCGCTGCTCTCCGGCCGGCTGGTCCGGACGGACGTGGCGATGACGGGTGAGGTCTCGCTGACCGGGCGGGTGCTGCCGATCGGCGGCCTGAAGCAGAAGCTGCTCGCGGCTCACCGGGCGGGCATCACGACCGTCGTGATCCCGAAGCGGAACGAGGCGGACCTGGACGACGTCCCGGCCGAGATCCTGGAGAAGCTGGAGGTCCACCCGGTGACGGACGTCCGCCAGGTCCTGGAGATCGCCCTCGCGCCGGCGGCGGTGACGGTGAGCGCGGCGGCGTGAACCGGTAGGTGACGGTGTGGAGCGGGGCGTCCTTTCGCGGGGCGCCCCGCTCCCGCGTGCGGCGCACGTGCGGGCAGCCCCGGGTTCATGTCGGGCCGCCCTCACCGCCCTTGAACGCAGGGAACACCGTTCACCTCGCCAACGACAGCGACAGCGACCGCTCGGACGGCGAGTCTGAAAAGGGGCGGCGGTCCGGGAGACCACGTCCCTATCATGATCACGACCGTAGGGGGGACGTTGGCGAAGCGGAAGTCGCAGCGCGTACGGCGGGAAGAGGCGCGCCGCGCCGCCGAGCGGTTCGCGCCCGGAGCGGGCAGCTGGGAAGTGGTCTTCGAGACCGAGGGCGAGGCGGAGTTCCGCGCCCACCTGGACCGGCTGCGGGCATCGGAGCCGCGCCTCGACGAGTCGTCGCTGCGGGTGGACACGTTCTGCGGGCGCGCGGAGCGGCCGACCGTCCGCCGCCTCAGTCGCTTCGTCCCCCGCCCCGCGGACCAGCAGACCATGACCCATGGAGGACCCGACATGCCCCCGCTGCCTTCCCTCGCCGCCCAGGCCGAGCGTCTCGTCGCGCTCGGTGTGCACGAGCGCGCGGAGCTGACCGCCGACGAGCTGCGCGCCTTCGCGCGGGAGGCCGGGGGTGAGCGCACCGACGTGCTGCTCGCCGTCCACCCCGACCGGGCGCCCGCCTCCGCGCTCGCGCCGCTGCTGCGCAGGGAGGGCAAGGAGGGCTTCGTCGTGGTCGACATGCCCGACGTCGACGACTTCGCGCCCTCCGGCGTGGACGTGCCCGACGCGCCGCTCTACCTGGTCGCCGGGGTCGACCGCGGCGACCACATGTCCAACTGGAGCCCGGAGGAGGCGCTGCCCGCGCTCATCAAGGAGGACCGCACGCCGCTGCTGCTCACCGAGGGCATCCACTGGGTGCTCCAGGAGCCGGCCGCCCTGGAGCGCAACCTCTGCTTCATGACGATCGGCTCCCGGCTGCGCAAGGCGAACGGCGCCCTGGACGCCCGTACGCCCGCCATCTGGATCAGCAACGGCACCGGGCGCGACGGGCGCGAGCGGCGCGACGCCCCGAAGGTCGGCTGGTGCTGGTGGGGCAACCGCCACACCTGGCTGGGCTTCGGCTCGACCACGGGGCGCAGCGCCTAGGGCCTGTCGTTTGGATCAGGCCGGGCTCACGTCACCCCTGCCGGCGGCGCGTCAGGAGCAGGCTGCCCGCGCCGAAGGCCGTCAGGGCCGCCGCGCCGCCGAGGGCCAAGGGCAGGGGGCTGGAGGGGGCGGTGCCGGCGGTGTCGGAGGAGAGCGCCGGGGCGTGCTCGTCGCCGCCGTGGCCCGCGTGGCTCACGGTGGAGCGGTCGGCGCCCGCGGCGATCTTCGCCTCGCTGGGGGCCGACGCCGCCGTCGCCGTACCGCCGAAGGTGACGTCGGAGCAGCTGTAGAACGCCTCCGGGCTGTCGCTGCGCTGCCAGACCTTGTAGACGATGTGGCGGCCGGTACGGGCGGGCAGGTTGCCGGTGAAGTTGTAGTGGCCGTCGGTCGCGGTACGGGTCGTGGCGTAGGTCGCCACCGGGGTCGCGTCCAGGTCCGACCACTTCAGCGGCTGGGTCGGGTCGAAGCCCTGCTTGGTGATGTAGACCGTCATCGTGCCCTGGTGCGGTGCGGTCACCCGGACCTTGAAGTCGAAGGAGCCGGCGGAGACGGCCGTCGACGGCCAGTCCGTGCGGGCCCAGTCGAGCGCGCGGTACTTCTCGCGGTTGGCCGAGCAGAGCTTGCCGTCCGGGATCACCACCTGGTGCTGCCCGTCGGCGTTGGCGATGTTGACCTCGTTCCAGTCGTACAGCGGCTGGGTACCGGAGTCGGCGACCAGGTCCTTGCACACCTGCGACTTCGGCGTCTCCGGGCCCTCCGCGTAACAGGCCGCCACCCGGCTCACCGGGTTGAACACCGCGCCGTGCGCGACGGCGGTGGACGGGGTCAGCGGGATCAGGGCGGCGGCGGACAGGGTGGCGGCTGCGGCGGCGGTGCGGCGGATCGGCGGCATGCGGGGCTCTCTCTCGTGCGTGGGGGAGGACGGGACGAGCAATGAGCGGATCGCGCACGGGAGTTGGGGAGGGCCGTGCGCGCCCGTCCGAGGTTCGCATTGGTCCATACCAATGGGCAAGGGGGTGGGGGCAGAAAGACGGAAGCGGTCTTCCGGGCGCGCCGCCGCGCGCCCGGAAGACCGCCGTGTTCCCGAGAGGCTCCGTCAGCCGTTGGCCAGCGCCTGCACCCGCGAGAGGTCCCCGTTGAAGCGGTTGTGGTCGCCGACCGTCGGGCCGGTGGAGGTGTACTGCCACATCGTGTAGTACGGCCAGCCCGCCGGGAGTTCGCCCACCGTCGACGCGTACCGCGCGACCCAGAGCGGGTTCGTCGAGCCGAAGCCCGCGTAGTTGCCGGTGCACTGCGTCCACCAGCTGGTCGCCGTGTAGATCACCGCGTCGCGGCCCGTCCGCGCCTTGTAGCGGTTGAGGAAGTCGCGGATCCACGTGACCATCGCCGACTGCGACTTGCCGTAGCAGGTCGCCCCGTACGGGTTCCACTCGATGTCCAGCGCGCCGGGCAGCGTCTTCCCGTCCTTCGACCAGCCGCCGCCGTTGTTCACGAAGTAGTCGGCCTGGGCCGCGCCCGTCGTCGTGTCCGGGGTCGCGAAGTGGTACGCGCCGCGGATCATGCCCACGTTGTAGGAGCCGTTGTACTGCTGCGCGAAGTAGGGGTTCTTGTAGTAGGTGCCTTCCGTCGCCTTGACGTAGGCCCACTTCACCCCGCTGTTCCACAGCGTCGACCAGGCCACGTTCCCCTGGTGGCTGGAGACGTCCACGCCCTCGGTCTGGACGGCGCGGGGCGAGCCCGGGGTGCCGGCCGAGCCGTCGTGCGCGAGGACGCCCATGCCCATGTGGGCGGAGCCGCGTGGGGGGACGGCCTCGGCGCCGGAGTCGGCGGCGCCGGCCGGACCGGCGAGGGTGAGGGGCAGGAGCAGGGCCAGGGCCGCGAGCGCGGCGCCGGCGAGGGTCTTTCCGGATCTGTGCACGGGCATTGCGTGCCTCCGAAAGGCTCGGTGGGGGAGCGAGTCGGACAGTCCTGGTGTGGACATGTCACCAGTGACGCTACGCACGTAGACCCGCCCGGCGGAAGAGGGCCCGGGTGCCGCCGTTGGTCTACGCCTGCGAAATACTGAGAGAGCTGCGGCGATGGCCGCGGCCGAAAGAAACTTTCAGCGACCGGAAAGCGCGCGAGGGGTGCTGACGTGCACGGAAGCGGTACGGGGAGTGAAGCCGAACCGACCGGCGGGGCGACCGGGGGGAGTGGTGTGGACCAGGAATTCCTCGCCCTGGAGCGGGAGTTGGCGGTCTTTCTGCGCCGAGCCCGGGCCTCGTCCGGGGAGATGGCCCGCGAGGTCCACCCGGAGCTGGAGTCCTCCGCGTACGGGCTCTTCGTCCGGCTCGACGACACCGGCCCCCAGCGCGCCACCGAACTCGCCGGCTACTTCGGCGTCGGCAAGGCGACCATGAGCCGCCAGCTGCGCGTCCTGGAGGACCTCGGGCTCGTCGCCCGCGACCCCGACCCCGCCGACGGGCGCGCCTCGCTCGTCCGGCTCACGGAGGAGGGGCGGCGCCGCTTCCGGCGGGTACGGGACGCCCGCCGCGGGCGGTACGTCCGCAAGCTCGCCGACTGGGACCGCGCCGAGGTCGCCGAACTGGCCCGGCTGCTCCACCAGCTGAACGCGCGGGCGGAGAGCTGAGCGGCCCGGGGGGTGGCGCGGAACCGGGCCTCAGGGGACCGCGTGCACCGCAGAGGATCGCGTCCGCCTCAGGGGGCCGCGTGCACCTCACAGGACCGCGTACACCGCCGTCGCGTCGTCGTGCCGCTTCCAGCGGTGCACGGCGCCGCCCGACTCCTCCAGCGCGCGGACCCGGGTCAGCAGCCCGTGCGCGCCCTCCTTCCCGAGGACGGCGAAGCAGTCCGCCCAGTCGCCCTCGCCGAACAGCTCCACCCAGCGCGACGCCCCGTCCGTGAGCGCCGCGAGGGCGCGCACCTCCGCGCGGGGCGTCGTCCCGGTCACCGCGCGCCGCGCCACGTCCGGGTCGGCCGCCGCCGTGAAGAAGCCGCCCTCCCGGTTCCGCAGCCGGTCCGTCGCCGCGAGCGAACGGCGCACCTCGTCCGGGATCCGGTCGAGCCGGTCGTCGAGCACCGCCCGCACCCGACCGTCCGGGGCCGCCAGGAGGAGGACGGAGTCCGACAGGACGAGGAACTCCACGCGGGCCTCGTCCCAGCGCGCCATCGCGACCGTCGCCTGAGGTGTACGCACGTGAGAAAGGTCACAGGTGTCGCGGTGGGCGTTTGCGGTGCGTCCGATGGCCTCGGCCAGAATCTCGGGCAGCGTCATATCGCCGCGCGAAGCGGACAGTTCGGTCAG
This sequence comes from Streptomyces sp. NPDC047981, assembly GCF_040653315.1. Lineage (NCBI taxonomy): Bacteria > Bacillati > Actinomycetota > Actinomycetes > Kitasatosporales > Streptomycetaceae > Streptomyces > Streptomyces sp. NPDC047981. The sequence continues at coordinate 37,415 of NZ_JBEZNQ010000046.1, forward strand.
CGCCCCGCCGAGCCGGGCGGTGAACCAGGGAACGCCGTGCACACAACCGTCATCACCGGCCGGCGGCGTCACGCCGTCGAGCACCACGACCGCTCCACCCCGGCCGGACGCGGGTAGAGCCGTGCCCGCCCAGTCCTCGTTGGGGCGTTCGGGACTGCCGGGAAGGGTGACGACCTCGGTGCGCATGGCGCCCAGTCTGCCCCGGCGGCACCCCGGGGCCGCCGCACACCTTCACAGGGTCTCCAAACGGCCGAATCCGGTCTGTACCAAGGCTTCGAGGGCTCCGAGGGAGGCGGAAGCGAAGGCTCCGAGGAGCTGCGGGCGGGCATCCTGCCAAAGCCCGCGCGGAAGATCCAACCGGCGCTCCGTACGGCCCCGAAAATGCCGGCGCACGGAGTTGTTCGCCAACTCAGGAGTGTTGTTCACTCGTTCGGGTGGCGGAGCGGCCGATGCGCGTCCCCTTCCCAGAAGCGCTGGAATGGTCGGAAGCCGTACCAGGGGTGGGGGCGCTCTCAGCACGTGACCGGTCGTCACCTCTGCTTCATGGGCGGACGAGTCGAGAATGCGAGCAGCACCGGTGCAGAAGAAGCGGCCTCGGAGCAAGAACGGCACGCGGAGCCAGGCCCCCGGTGACCCGCTGAGCACGGGCGACGCCACGGGCCCCGGCGCCGTACCCGGAACCGCCGCGCCCGGGAGCAGTACGCCTCCCGCCGCCGTCCCCGCGAGCGTCGGGCGCCCCAAGCGCGTCCGCAACCGGCTCGTCGCCGGTGTCGCCCTCGTCGGAGTCACCGTGCTCGCCGCCGGCGCGCCCGCGATCCTCACCGCATCCGGCGAACTGACCGACTCCCAGCGCCTGGTCACCCTCGCCGAACTGGACCGTCAGGCCGTCACCCTCGCCCACTCCCTCGCCGACGAGCGCGACGAGGTCGTCGCGTACATCGCCGCGGGACGCGACGAGCAGCAGGGCGACACCGCCAAGAAGCGGCAGGTCACCAGCGCGCGCTCGACCCGCGTCGACCGCCAGATCGACGAGATCAGGCCCGCCGCCTCCGCCGAGCTGCGCCGCGACCTCGCGGGCCTGCCCGACCTGCGCCGCACCGCGCTCACCGGCGAGGGCACCGCGCTCGAAGCCCACAAGGCGTACACGGACGTCATCGCCAAGCTCCAGGCCCTCGCCGACGAGCTCGCCGAGCAGGCCCCCGCCCGCGCCGCCGACGCCACCAGGGCCCCCGCCGCCCTGGGCCGCGCCGTCGAACATGCCTCGGCCGCCCGCGGCCTGCTCCTCGCCGCCCTCGCCGTACCCCAGCCCGAGTCCGACGGCGTGGAGTACGACCCGATCACCGGCACGTACGTCCCGAAGAAGGCGGAAGGGGCCGACGAGGCCGACCGCACCCGGGGCGCCCTCACGGCCGCCGCCCAGCAGGCCCGGGTCCGCGAGCTGGCCGCCCTCGCCGACTTCGACCAGTCCGCCGCCACGACCGGGAGCGACTCCCTCGCGGCCATGGTCACGGGACCGGACGTGAAGAAGGCCGAAGGCCTCCTCGCCCGCCTCACCGACCAGCCCGAACTCACCAAGTCCGAGCGCAGGACCGACCCCGAGCAGCTGGACTCCGCGCTCTCCGCCCGCATCGAGCAGATGCGCGGCGTCGAGTCCGCCCTCTCCGCCACCCGCGTGGAGCGCCTCGCCGAACTCCGCGACGACGACGTCACCGCCCTCGAAGTGCGCATCGCCTTCCTCGGCGGCTGCCTCCTGGTCGCCATCGGCATCTCCACCTTCGTCGCGCGCAGCCTCACGCGCCCGCTCGCGGTCGTCCGCATCGGCGCCGCGCGGCTCGCCGCCGCCCCGGAGCCCGAGCGGGAGGAGCCGGTCCGCTTCACCGGCCGCAACGACGAGTTCGCCCAGGTCGTACGGTCCCTCAACACCCTCCACGGCAAGCTCGCCGACCTCGGCCGGCGCGTCGCCGCCCTCGACAGCGAGCGCGCCGACCTGGCGGGCGCGCGCGAGGCGCTCGGTTCCGAGCTGGCCGCCCAGCGCGCCGAACTCCAGGGCCACACCGCCCTCCTCACCGCCGAGCTCGAACGGCTCCGGCACACCGTCCGGCACACCTTCGTCAACCTCTCGCTGCGCAGCCTCGGGCTCGTGGAGCGGCAGCTCGGCGTCATCGAGAAGCTGGAGGAGCGCGAGCAGGACCCCGACCGCCTCGCCACCCTCTTCAAGCTCGACCACATGGCGACCGTCATGCGCCGCCACAGCGAGAACCTGCTGGTCCTCGCCGGCCACGAGCACGTCCACGGGCACCCCGGTCCCGTCCCGCTGGTGGACGTGCTCCGCGCCGCCGTCAGCGAGATCGAGCGGTACGAGCGGGTCACCCTGCAGTCCCTGCCGCCGCACGCCCAGATCGCCGGCTTCGCCGCCGACGACCTCAGCCACCTGGTCGCCGAACTCCTGGAGAACGCCACCTCCTTCTCGCCGCCCGACGCCCAGGTCCAGCTCTCCGGCTGGCTCCTGGAGAGCGGCGAGGTCATGCTCTCCGTCCAGGACGAGGGCATCGGGATGGCCGAGTCCCGGCTCGCCGAGCTCAACGCGCGGCTCGCCGAGGCGGACCCGGGCTACATCGAGGGCGAGGGCCTCGGCATGCGCGTCACCGCGCTGCTGGCCGCCCGCCACGGCGTACGGGTGCAGCTGCGCGAGCAGAAGCAGGGCGGTATCGCGGCCGTCGTGGTCCTGCCGCAGACGCTCCTCGCGGCGGCGCCGCCGACCGCGGGTCCGCCGGCTGTCCCGGTCGCGGGCGGAGCGCCCACCCTGAACCTCCCGGGCTCGGTCGCCGAGGCCAACTCCAACACCCTGCCGTCCCGCACCCGCGACCCGCTCGTGGAGGCTGCGGAGCGCGCCATCGCGGCGGCGCAGGCGACGGAGGCCGCGGTGGCGGCTGAGGCCGCGGTGGCGACGGAGGCCGCGGTGGCCTCCGAGGCTGCGCATGCGGCCGAGGAGCCCGAGGCGCACGCCGAGGGAGCCCCGGAGGCGGCTGAGGCCCCTGAGGCCCCTGGGGCGACGCTCATGGCCCCTGAAGCCCCTGAGGCCACGCTCACGGCCCCTGAGGCGCCCGAGGTCCTTGAGGCGCCCGAGGCCGTGCCCGCCGCCCCCGAGGCGGCCGTGGCCGCCGACGGCCCCGAACTCCCCCAGCCGTCCGTCGCCGAGACCACGCTCCAGGTCCGGCTGCCCGACCCGCAGCCCGAGCCCGACACGCACGAGCGCGCCCCGGAGGAGACCGAACCGGTGGCCGCCGCGCGCGTCACCGACAAGGGGCTCCCCAAGCGCACGCCGAGGATCGTCCCGCAGGCCGGTTCCGCCCCCGCCCCGCGCCCCGGCGGCGTGGACCCGGAGGTCCTGCGCCGCAGGCTCGGCGGCTTCCACCGAGGCGCCGAGGAGGGCCGCAGGGACGTCGAGGCAGAGATCGAAGCACGGACCGAGGAGAAGACGGGGGAGAACGTCGAGGAGGCACGCGGTTGACTGCGACCGGAACATCTGCGACCGGAACACCTGAGACCGGGACGACCGGAGCGTTCGGACTGAGCAAGGAAGCCCGGAACCTGCACTGGCTGCTGGGCAACCTCGTCGAGGAGGTGCCCGGCGTCCGCTCGGTCGCCGTCGTCTCCTCCGACGGGCTGCTCCTGCTCTCGTCCGACCCGGCGGCGCAGGACAGCGCGCCCGCACCGGAGGACCGCCCGAGCGGCCCGCGCGGCTCCAGCGCCGACCTCGCCACGATCGTCTCGGGCATCGGCAGCCTCACCGTCGGCGCCGCCCGGCTGATGGACGGCGGCGGGGTCAAGCAGACGATGGTGGCCATGGAGGAGGGCAGCGTCTTCGTCATGTCCATCAGCGACGGCTCGCTGCTCGGCGTGCACGCGGAGCCGGACTGCGACATGAGCGTGGTCGCCTACCACATGGCGCTCTTCGTCGGCCGCGCCGGACACGTCCTGACTCCCGAACTCCGCAGCGAGCTGCGCAAATCGATGGAGGACGCCCAGTGAGCGCGACACACCGACTGCCGATGCGAGGGGAGGGCCGCCGCCCCGCGCGCGTACGCCCGTACTCGCTCACCGGCGGCCGTACCCGGTTCGGCCACGTCCTGCTCGTCGAGACCTTCGTCGCGGCCCTCGAAGCGGCGCCCGCGCGGAAGGTCCTGACGGACGGCGGGCCCGTCCGGGGCCTGATGCCCGAGATGCGGGCCATCGTCGAGATCTGCCGCCGGATGCGTACCGTCGCGGAGATCTCGGCGCTTCTGAAGATGCCGCTGGGTGTCGTCCGCGTGCTGCTCAGCGACTTGGCCGACCAGGGAAAGATCCGTGTGTACGGGACCGGTCACGGCACCGGGCAGCCCGATCGCGCGCTCCTCGAAAGGGTGCTCAGTGGACTCCGCCGTCTCTGAAGCCGCTGCCCCGGCGCTCGCCGGCATCCCCGCCCAGCCCCAGGCCCACGCCCAGGCCGAGGCCGAAGAGGGCGCGCAGGACTGGCAGCTCGACCACACCCGGGCCCCCATAGCCACCAAGGTCGTCGTCGCGGGCGGCTTCGGCGTCGGCAAGACGACCTTCGTACGCGCCGTCTCGGAGATCACCCCGCTCCAGACCGAGGCCCTGATGACCCAGGCCAGTCAGGACACCGACGACCTCTCCGCGACGCCCGACAAGCTCACGACGACCGTCGCGATGGACTTCGGCCGGATCACCCTGGACGACGACCTCGTCCTGTACGTCTTCGGCACCCCCGGCCAGCAGCGCTTCTGGTTCATGTGGGACGACCTGGTGCGCGGCGCGATCGGCGCGATCGTGCTCGCCGACACCCGCCGGCTGACCGACTGCTTCCCCGCCCTCGACTACTTCGAGAGCTGCGGGCTGCCGTACATCGTCGCCGTCAACCACTTCGAGGGCACCGAGCGGTTCGAGCCCGAGGACGTCCGCGACGCGCTCACCGTCTCCGCGCACGTACCCGTCGTGATCATGGACGCGCGCAAGCGGTACAGCGTGGTGGAGACCCTGCTGGCGATGGTCGCGCACGCGCTCGAAGCCGCCCCCGAATAGCCGGACCGACCCCGTAGGTCCGTACGTCGTTAGGAACACCCGCCATGCGGAAGATACTCATCGTCGGAGCCGGCCAGTCCGGTCTCCAGCTCGCCCTCGGACTGCAGGCGCAGGGGTACGAAGTCACCCTGATGTCCAACCGCACGGCCGACGAGATCCGGTCCGGCCGGGTCATGTCCACCCAGTGCATGTTCGACACCGCGCTCCAGCACGAGCGGGACCTCGCGATCAACTTCTGGGAGTCCCAGGCCCCGCGCATCGAGGGCCTCGGCGTCTCCGTGGCGGGCCCCGAGTCGCAGCGTGTCATCGACTGGGTCGGCAAGCTCGACGGCCACGCGCAGTCCGTCGACCAGCGCGTGAAGATGGCCGGCTGGATGGAGACCTTCGCCCAGCGCGGCGGCCAGCTCGTCATCCACGGCGCGGCCGTCTCCGACCTGGACTACTTCTCGCGCACGTACGACCTGGTGCTCGTCTCCGCCGGCAAGGGCGAGCTGGTCTCCATGTTCGGCCGCGACGCGGCCCGTTCCCCGTACGGGGAGCCGCAGCGCGCCCTGGCCGTCGCGTACGTCCACGGCCTCGGCCCCCGCCCCGAGCACCCCGAGTTCGACGCGGTCCGCTGCAACCTGGTCCCCGGCGTCGGCGAACTCTTCGTCATGCCGACCCTCACCACGTCCGGCCGCGCCGACATCCTCTTCTGGGAGGGCATCCCCGGCGGCCCGCTCGACGTCTTCCAGGGCGTCAAGGACCCGGCGGAGCACCTGTCGCTGACGCTGGAACTGATGGAGAAGTACACGCCCTGGGAGTACGCGCGGGCCACCAAGGTCGAGCTGACCGACGCGGGCGGCACGCTGGCGGGACGCTACGCCCCGACCGTCCGCAACCCGATCGGCCGCCTTCCCGGCGGGGGCCTGGCGCTCGGCGTCGCGGACGTCGTCGTCGCCAACGACCCGATCACCGGCCAGGGCTCGAACTCGGCCTCCAAGTGCGCGGCCGCCTACCTCGCGGCGATCGTCGAGCACGGCGACAAGCCCTTCGACGAGGCCTGGATGCAGTCCACGTTCGACCGCTACTGGAACACCGCCCAGCACGTCACCAAGTGGACGAACGCGATGCTCGGCGTCCCGCCGGAGCACGTCCTCAACCTGATCGGCGCCGCCGGCCAGCTCCAGCCGGTCGCCGACCGCTTCGCGAACGGCTTCAACGACCCGGCCGACTTCGAGAACTTCTTCTACGAGCCGGACAAGACCGAGGCCTACCTGGCGTCCGTCGCCGGGGCCTGACGGTCGGGGAGCGTCGGGCGGGCGCCGGGCAGGTGCCCGACGCCCGCCCGGGGGCTCAGACGGACCGCATGCTGATGCCCTGGTTGGCACCCTGGTGGCAGTCCCACAGCCGCGCCCGGGCGCCCGCCTGCTGGCTCCAGTCCGCTATCTCCAGGCACTTGCTCCAGGCGTAGGAGTAGTCCATGTAGAGAACGCTGGTGCCGTAGAACAGCTGGTTCTGGCCGTAGTGGCAGTCCCACTGGTTGGCGGTCGCGCCGTTGTTACGCCCCCAGCCGCCGATCTCCAGGCACTTGCCGCTGTGGAGGTTGAGGTAGTAGAACGCGCTGCTGTCCTGGTCCGAGTGCCACCAGCGGACCCACTTCTGGTTGTCGCCACCCGTGCAGGGCCACTGGCGCACGGCCGCGCCGTTCGCCTTGCTCCAGTCCGCCACCTCAAGACACTGGTTGGAGTGGTCGAAGCGGATCTCGACGGTGCCGATGTAGACCCAGGAGGGCGCTGCCTGGGCCGGAGCGACCATGGCGCCGAAGACGAGGCCGAAGGATGCGGCGAGCACGAGCAGGCCGCGACGGACGCGGGTGAACGGGTTGAACTTCATGGTCCTCTGCAATCAAGAAAGCTCCGGCCGGTGGCCGGAAATCATTGTCATGATCGCATAAGTCTCCGCATCAACTGATCTTTCTGGAACGCCAGTTGATGCAAGGAATCGGAATGAATTCCTCCGTTCTGCCCGCTTCAGTGCGTACCACTGTCGTACCCCTCGTCCGAGCCGTCCGTGGCCCCCGTCGGGAGCTCGGGCGGCGCGTACGAGGTGAGGGGCGTGGCGGCCGGGTCGGGGCGGACCGCGCCCAGCAGCGGGTTGGCGGCGATCGGGGAGACCTTCACCTTGGCGCCCGGGCGGGGGGCCTGGACGACCAGGCCGTGGCCGAGATAGATCGCCACATGGGTGGCCTCGGGGAAGTAGACCACCAGGTCGCCGGGGCGCAGTTCGCGCAGCGGCACCTTCGGCAGGGTGCGCCACTGCTCCTGGCTGGTGCGCGGGATCTCCCGGCCCGCGCTCGCCCAGGCCTGCGAGGTGAGGCCCGAGCAGTCGTACGACTCCGGCCCCTCGGCGCCCCACAGGTACGGCTTGCCGATCTGCCGGACCGCGTACGTCAGCGCGTCGCCGCCCTGCTGTGACGGGGTCCGCTCGACGTCCAGGACGCCCGAGTCGAGCAGCTCGCGCTGGGCGCCGGCGGTCTGGGTCCGCTCCAGCTCGGTCAGCCGGGCGAGCTGGTCGTCCGGGAGCGAGGCGAGCAGCTTCTGGACCTCCCCGAGCTTCTGCTGGACGTCGTCGCGCTGCTTCCTCTGCCGTGCGGAGAGGCTGTGCTTCGTGTCCAGGGCCTTGCGGGAGGCGGTCGCCAGCTCGCCGGCCTTCTTCTCGTCCGCCGCGAGCCGGGCGACGGTGCCGGCCCGGTCGCGGGCGGCACGGTCCATCAGATGGCTCTGGTCCAGGGCCTGCTGGGGGTCGTCGGCGAGGAGCAGCCGCAGGTACGGGGAGAACGCCGAGGTGGTGGCCCGGCCCTGGTACTGCTCCCTGGCCAGCCGTCCGGCCGCGTTCCGGCCCTGGGTGAGGCGCTCGCGCGCCCGCGCGAGGGCGTCGGTGACCTTCTTCGTGTCGGCGGTCTGGAGGCGCAGGGCCTCGTCGGTGGCGTTGAAGGCCTCGGTGGCCTGTTCGGCCTGGCGGTAGAGGGTCTGGAGCCGGGTGAGCAGCCCGGCGACCGAGTTCCCGCCGGGGGGCGGGAGTTCGGCGGCGTCGTCGGCGGGGGTGCCGTCGGCGGGATCGGGTGCCTCGGCCGGCCCCGGGGGAACCGTAGTCGTCGGTGCCTCCACCGTCGGGTCCACCGGGTCGTCCGCCGTGGCCGTGGGGACCCCCGCGAGCGCCGTCGACGCGGCGAGCACCCCCGTGCAGACCGTGCGCAGCAGCCTTCCTGACACGTCATCACCTCCACCGAGATGATGGCGGGACCGTGCGGTCGGATGAGCGCACAAAGGGGCGAATCGGCCCAGCGGCCTCACCCGTTCGGCTTGGTCCAGGGCCACTTCGGCTTGAACGGCTCGCGGCCCTCAGGGACGTACTCGTAGACCCAGCCGCGCGGCAGGTTGAGCCGCTTGGTGTGGCCGGCCGGTTCGCGGCGGTAGACGTGGACGGTCGGCGGGCCGCCGTCCGCGTCCGGCACGGGCACGTCGTACCACTTCGGCGGGTGTCCGGTCGGGCCGACGAGGATCGGCAGGATCTCGCCGTCCAGGGGGCCGCCTCGGAAGAGGGTCTTCTCGCTTCTCACACGACCAGTCTCGTACACCCCGGTCTCACAGGAGGTGCGCGGCCTCGCTCACCACGGGTGTCACCCGCCGCGCCAGGGTCCCCACCGGCCCTTCGGGCCGCTCCTGGGCGAGGAGCCGCTTGACCACCGACGCGGTCTCCTCGTCGGTCGCGGCCGTGGCCGCGAGCAGCGCGACCAGGTGGTCCACCAGCCAGTCCCGCAGCTCGCCCGCCGCCGGCTGCTTCCCCTCGTCCACCCAGATCAGCGAGGCCGCCTCCACGGCCGCGATCCAGGTGCGGACCATCATCCGCATCCGGGGGCCCGGCTCGTCCACCCCCAGGTGGACGAGGATCTGCTCCGCCGCGGCCCGCCGTACCTCGTCCACGATCGCGGTGGTCCGGGAGGTCTCGGCGACGCTGCCGCCCTGGAGCAGGGCGCTGAACCCGGCGTCGTGCCCGTCCACGAAGGTCAGGTACCGGTCGAGGACCCGGCCGAGCCGCTCGGTGGGCGGCCCGGTCGGCGGCTCGAAGAAGCAGCGCTCCAGCGCGTCGGCGGAGGAGCGCAGCGCCGCCTCGTACAGCTGCTGCTTGCCGCCGGGGAAGTAGCGGTAGACCAGCGGCCGCGAGACGCCCGCGACCTCGGCGACGTCGTCGAGGGAGACCTCGTCGGGCGCCCGGTGCGCGAAGAGCGTCAGGGCGGCGGCGAGGAGCTGCACCCGGCGCTCCTCGACGCTGAGCCGGCGGTACGCGGGCGAGGCGGCACTGGTCATGCCTCGCAGGGTAACTCTGCTCGGTGACACCGAGGGGTGCGGTCGCGGGTCTCAGGCCAGCAGCCCGGACGACTTCCAGAGCCGTCGCCCCGGCCCCCGGAGCACGCCGATGTCGTCGAGGAAGTCCGTCAGCCGCCTGGCGCCGGACTGCATGACCTCCCTGCGGTGGCCGCTCGCCTTCACCTCGGCGAGGGCCTGGCGGCGGTCCAGGCCCACGTTGTCGTACACCTGGGGGTTGACGAAGCAGGTGGAGAAGACCCGGGCGGCCTCGCCGCAGCTGAGCCGGGTGAACTCCTGCTCCCAGCGCGGCGCGGTGATCATCTGGCGCCGCAGCTCCTCGCGGGCGTAGCGGACGTGCCGCGCCTCCTCGACGACATGGATGCGGGTGACCCCGCGCACCAGGGTCTGGACGCGCTCGTCCGGGAAGGTCAGCCGCTGCATCCAGTCCAGGATCTCCTCGCCGAGGAGGGTGGCGGCGAAGGAGCCGGGCGTGGTGGAGACGGTCTTCAGGACGCGGGCCAGGTTGTGGTAGACCCGCGGCACGCGGTAGGCGGGCGCGCCGCCCTTCTGGATCATGCGGGCGAACATCATCGAGTGCCGGCACTCGTCGGCGATCTCCGTGAGGGCGTACCGCACGTGGTCGCTGGTGAGGGACTTGTCGTAGATGTGCCGCACGAGCAGCTGCATCAGGATGATCTCGAACCAGATGCCGAGCGAGGCGAGCGAGGCGGCCTCGTGCCGGGCGAGGTCCATCCGCTGCTCCTCGGACATCCGCCGCCACATCGGGGTGTCGTAGAGGGAGACCAGCTCGGGCGGCCAGAACCACTTGCCGTCCTCTAGGGGCGCGGCCCAGTCGAGTTCCGTCTCCGGGTCGAAGGAGTGCTTGAGGGAGGACTCGAGGAGGCGCGCGGCGACCTGCTCACGGTCGCGCAGCGGGCCGAGGGCGTCCCGCAGGAGGGTGAAGTCCAGCTCGGTACGGGTGGTCATGACGGTACGACACCTCGCTGTGCTCGCGGTCGGGTTACCGGATACCGGCGGTAGCGCCCGGTCGTCATTTATGAGACTGCTCGTCAGCAAGACCGTCAATCCCTTGCGCACGACTTGTTGACCCGGTGTCTACCAAGGTGTCAGCCTGCCGGGAGGACCACGTCCGGCGAGCAACTTCGCAGGGAGAGTAAGGAGTCGTCAGTGTCGACGCGCGACCTCTACACGAAAGCCCCGGAAGACCCCATCTGGCAGGTCCCCGCGACGGGTTCGGCCCGCTTCAGCTGGGACTACGACGACGGTCGGGAACGCCTCCTCGCCCTCTACCAGAAGGGCAAGGACAAGCAGTGGGACGGAAACAAGCGCATCGCCTGGGACGTCGAGGTCGATCCGTACGACCCGCTCGGCACCCCCGACGACGTCCTGACCCTCTACGGCACCCGCCACTGGGCGAAGATGACCGAGAAGGACAAGGGCGAGCTGCGCCGGCACTACGCCTCCTGGCAGTTCAGCCAGTTCCTCCACGGCGAGCAGGGCGCGATGGTCTGCGCCGCGCGGATCGTCGAGTCCGTCCCCGACCTCGACGCCAAGTTCTACTCCGCGACCCAGACGATGGACGAGGCTCGGCACGCCGAGGTCTACGGCCGCTTCCTGCACGAGAAGATCGGGATGCTCTACCCGATCAACGACAACCTCCAGAGCCTGCTCGGCGACACCCTGCGCGACTCCCGCTGGGACATGCCCTACCTCGGCATGCAGGTCCTGATCGAGGGCCTCGCCCTCGCCGCCTTCGGCATGATCCGCGACACCACCGACAAGCCGCTGCCCAAGCAGATCCTGGCGTACGTGATGCAGGACGAGGCCCGGCACGTCGCCTTCGGCCGGATGGCGCTGCGCGACTACTACAAGCAGTTGTCGGACGCGGAGCTTCGCGAGCGCGAGGAGTTCGTGATCGAGGGCTGCTATCTGATGCGGGACCGGCTGCGCGGGATCGAGGTCCTGGAGAACTTCGGCATCGGGCGGAAGGAGGCGGAGGAGTACAGCGAGCAGAACGAATTCCTGCACCTCTTCCGCAAGCTGCTCTTCAGCCGGATCGTCCCGTGCGTCAAGGACATCGGTCTGTGGGGCGAACGGCTCCAGAAGGCCTATCTGGACATGGGCGTCTTCGACCTCGGCGACTCCAACCTCGACCTGCTGATGCGCCAGGACGAGGAGATCGCGGAGGCGCTGGACCGCGAGCGGTTCGCGGTGGAGGAGCGGGAACGGGTGGCCGAGGTGGCGGAGGCCATCGCCCAGGGCGGGGCCGAGTCCGCGGACTAGGAACCGTCCGGGCGATCACGCATGGAGGTGGATGCGGCCGGGCATGCCCCGATCCACCCAAGCGTCGGTCGGCTGGACGATGGCCTATCGTCGTCGCATGACGAGGATGGACGGTGTCGGGATCGCCAGCGACGATGTCCTGACTCTGCTGGTCGAACGCGTTCCCGAGACCAGGCGTCTGGTCGAGGAGAAGTACGGGCTTCGGCAGGGTGAGGCGCCGCCGACGGTCGACACGGGGGACCACCTGTACGAGAACCTGCTCAACCTCCTGACGAGGCCGGTTCTCCAGCCGGCTCTGGAACGCGCGGAACCGGACAGCGACCTGCTGCAACGATGTTTCGGCTTCGTGGAGGACGTCTACGCCGACACCAGCGAGCATCGGCGCGGCGCCGTCTATTTTCAGGTCCTGGAGTGCCTGCTCGAGGCGAGGCCGTATCTGGTGAATGCCGTCCCCTACCTGCGAGGGCCGGTTCGGGAAGCGGTCTCGCGCATGGTCAAGTACTACGAGGTCGAGGGCTACGAGCACGGCCTGCCCTCGCTCTGAACGAACGATGAGGGACCAACCGTTCGGCCCCGGCCGATCACGTGCGGAGCCAGATGACGAGGGCCGCGACGGTTGGGGCGCCCTCAAAGCCGCCCCGACCCTCGCGGCCGTGCTGCGCCGGGATCGCGTGGAACGCGCCGCTCGCCTGCACAGGCATCGAGTCCTCGCAGCGGCTCGGGCGTCAGGCGATCAGCGGGCCAGGAAGGCGAGGATGCGCCGGTTGACCTCCTCAGGCTTCTCGGCGAGGAGATGGTGGCCGGCGCCTTCGATCATCGCGCCGTCCGATCCCGGCGGCAGCATGGCGACGATGTCGGCGAGCGTCGCCTCGTCGACCACGGGGTCCTCGGTTCCGTGGAGGTACAGAGTGGGCTGGGAAGGCAGCTTGTCCAGCACGCTGACCATCTCCCATTGCGAGGTGCCGAATGTCGCGGCCGGGAAGTTCTGCCGGTAGAGCTCCAGGCCGAGGTGGAGCCTCTCCGGTGTGTCGAGCCCCTCCTTCATCGCCTTGCGGTCCTCTGTGGAGTCGTAGCCGGGGACGTTCCCCGTCCAGTGGTCCCAGAGCCAGTCGAGGTAGGCGAGGTCGTTGGCCGCGACGAGCTGGTCGGCTATGGCCATCTGGAAGAAATAGAAGTGGACGTACCGCTCGATCCTGGCGGGATCCGCGCTGTTGCGGTCGTAGAACTCCAAGGGCGGGACATCGTTGACGACGACCTTGGCCCACCGCTCGGGTGCGGCCGCGGCCGCACCCCAGGTGGTGAACCCGCCCCAGTCGTGCCCGATCAGGACGGCGTCGGAGCCGCCGCCGAGCGCCTCGTGCAGGCCGTTGGCGTCGGCGATCAGGTCGGGAAGGCGCATGCTGCCGTCCGGCGGTATCTGCGACGGGGCGAACCCTCGCATGGTGGGGACCACGGCGCGGTATCCCGCCTCGGCCAGGGCGGGCATGAGGTACCGGTAGAGCCTGGGTGTGTCGAAGCCGTGCAGCATCAGGGCGAGCGGCCCTTCTCCTGCTTCGACGTAGGCCAGGTCCAGGCCGTTGACGGTGATCCGCTTGTGTTCCATCTCCATCTCCAGCTCCTCGCATCGAGAATCTCTAGAAAGAACGTTCTAACTAGTCGGAAGCTAGCACGGTGCCCATGCGGTCACAAGCTAGAACGAACGATCTATCCAGAAATCCTCGAAGGCGCCGAACTCGCCGCACGGGTCTTCAAGAGCGAGACGCCGTCGACTGTCGCCGGCGAGCACCTGGCCCGGCTCATCGACTCCTATGAGAGGTGCAGCCGCTCATCTCCGGGTGCGGCACGCTGGGCTCAGGCGGCCTCGAGGGAGTCGATCCAGGCAATCAGGCGAGCGCCCTCATGTTCCATGACCTCCGGGTCTCGCAGGGCGTTGGCCAGCAAGGACATGCCCTGATAGGCGCCCACCAGGGTGAGGGCCATGCCCTCGGGATCCGGCTGGCCGAGCTCGCGGAACTGGCCCTCCACCCAGGTCAGCAGGAGCCGGACGACCCTGCCCGCTTCGACGTCCAGACCGCCCTGATCGCGCTTTCCCAGCTCCGCGGCGAGAGTGCCGGTCGGGCAGCCGTAGCGGACGGCGAGGTCGCGCTGACCCATCCAGCCCTCGATCAGGCCTTTGAGGCGCTCACGCGGATCCGGGAGCCGGCTCAGGTGGCCGACGAGCAGGTTCAGGTGTCGCTCGTGCTCGGACAGTGCGGCGGCGACCAGTTCGTCCTTGGTCTTGAAGTAGTAGTACACGTTGCCCACGGGCACTTCGGCCGCGTGCGCGATGTCGGCGATCGTGGTGCGCTCGGCGCCTTGCCGGTGCACGACGTCGGCCGCGGCTTCCATCAGTCGCTGCCGCTTCGCGCCGGCGACTCGCGCACGGGCGGGCTGCTTTGAGTGAGTCACCCGACTAACTATACGACCCGACTCGTGCTACGCTCCGGCAAGTTAGTCAGTCAGCTAACTAACAGGCTCTGATGAGAGGACCCCTTCATGATCGTTGTCACTGGTGCCACCGGAAATGTCGGCCGTACGCTCGTCCGCCTCCTGGCCGAGCAGGGACACGAGGTGACCGCGGTCTCGCGCCGCATCACCCAGGCCGATGTCCCGCCCGGCGTGCGCGCCGCCGCCGCCGACCTCGCCCAGCCGGTCGCCGACCTGCCCGCCACGGCGGACGCGGTCTTCCTGCTCGTCGGTGGAGACCTCATGATGACCGGCGACCCCACCGCCGTCGTCGCTCCGTTCGCCGGCTACGGCAGGATCGTCCTGCTCTCCTCGCAGGGTGTGGTCACCCGACCCGACTCTCTGTCACACGGACAGGCCTTCGCCGCCTACGAACAGGCCGTCATGAACTCCGGCACCGACTGGACCATCCTGCGCCCGGGCGGCTTCGCCTCCAACGCCTACGCCTGGGCTCCTTCGGTCAAGACGAGCCGCACCATCGCCGCGCCCTTCGGTCACGTCGGCCTCCCGGCCATCGACCCCGACGACATCGCGACCGTGGCGGCCGCCGTCCTGACCCGGCCCGGCCACACCAAGGCCAGCTACGAACTCACCGGCCCCGCCCCGACCACCCCGCTCCAGCGCGCCGCCGCCATCGCCGACGCCATCGGCGAGCAGGTCACCTTCATCGACCAGACCCGGGAGGAGGCCCGCGCCCAGATGCTCACCTTCATGCCCGCCCCGGTCGCCGACACCACCCTCGACATCATCGGCACCCCCACCCCACGCGAGCAGACCGTCAGCCCCGACGTCGAGAAGATCCTCGGCCGCCCCGCCACCACTTTCGCCGACTGGGCCAAGCGCAACGCCGCTGCCTTCGCGTGAACGACGGCGCCGGCGCGCATCGGGAAACCTACGGGCACTGACGGAGTGCTCGCAGTCCGGCGGGCGGGCCCGGGGGTGCGGGGGACCCGGGATTTCCGGCGTTCACACCGGTGACGTACCGTGCCCGCCATGAGCATGCCGCCACCGCCGAACCAGCCGCCGCAGAACCCCTACGGCGGTCCCGTCCCGCCCCCGCAGCAGCCGGGTCCCTACGGCCCGCCGCAGGGGTACCCCCAGCAGCCCGGGCCCTACGGGCCGCCGCACCAGGGCTACCCGCAGCAGCCCGGCGTCCCGCAGCAGTACCCGGGGCCCGGCGCGGGCGGCTGGGGGCAGCCGCCCATGGGGCCGCCGCCGAACAAGAAGCGGACCGGGCTGATCGTCGGGATCGTCGTCGGCTGCCTGGCCGTCGTCGCCGGGCTCGGCTACGCGGGCAAGCTCGTCCTCGACGGTTCCGGGGTCACCGGGGACTTCCCGGAGGCCACGCACAAGCTCGTCGTGCCCAAGACGCTCCTGGACGGGAAGTTCACGCTCTCCAACGACGCCTCCGAGACCGAGGGCAAGGAGGTCGAGGACACCTACGACCCCACGGTCAAGGACCCCAAGGCGGCCATCGCCCAGTACACCGGCGCGGAGAGCTCCGTCCTCGTCGTCTCCGGCTTCCACGGCAGGATCAAGAACCCGTCCCTCACCCGTGCCTCGATCCTCTCCGGCGCGGCGAAGGACAAGGGCACCACGCTCGTGATCAAGCCCAAGGACTTCAAGCCGGCCGGCTACGACGTGACCGTCACCTGCCAGGTCACCACCACCAAGGACGCCACCGGGACCGCGACCCTCCCCATGTGCGCCTGGGGCGACGAGAACACGGCCTCCTTCGTCGCCGTCGTCACCACCGAGTCGGCCACCGCCGACCCGTACGACGTCGACCTGGCCGAGCTGGCCGAGACCACGGCGAAGGTCCGCGCCGAGATGCGCAAGCCGATCAACTAGCGGTTCGGCTCGGCGCGCAGGGCCTCCTCCATCACCGCGCGGGCGATCGGCGCCGCGCTGCCGCCGCCGCTGATCTCCGTACGCCTGGCCTCGGCGTCCTCGACGACGACCGCGACCGCCACCGCGGGCTGGGCCGCGTCCGCGGCCTGCGCCCAGGCGATGAACCAGGCGTACGGGGTGCCGGTGTTGCCCAGGCCGTGCTGGGCCGTGCCGGTCTTGCCGCCGACGGTGGCTCCCGGGATCGCCGCGTTGGCACCGGTGCCCTCCTCGACCGCCCTGACCATCAGCCGCTGCAGCTGGGTCGCGGTCGAGGGGCGCATCGCCTGCCGGTAGCTGCGCCGGCCGGTCGTGTCGACGGTCCGGCCGCGCGCCGTCGTCGTCCGCTCGACCAGGTACGGCTGCGCGATCTCCCCGTTGTTGGCCACGGCCGCCGCCACCAGCGCCATCTGCAGCGGGGTCGCCGTCGTGTCGAACTGGCCGATCGAGGAGAGCGCCAGCTGGTCGTCGCTCATCGCGCGGTCGAAGTTGGACCTGGCCACCCAGGACGGGACCGTCAGGCCGGTGTCGTTGAAGCCGAAGCGCTCGACCGCGTCCACCATCCCGGTGAGCCCCACGTCCACCCCGAGCCCCGCCATCACCGTGTTGCACGACCACTGGAGCGCGTACGCCAGGGACGCGTTGCCGCAGCCGGTGGCCGCGTCGGGCAGCACCTGCCGGGTCCCGGGAAGGACGAACGGGTCGGGGGTGTCCGTCGGCGCCTCGACGTCCGTCACCGTGCCCGCGTCGAGGGCGGCGGCCGCCGTCACGATCTTGAAGGTGGAGCCGGGCGGATACGTCTGCCGGATCGCCCTGTTCAGCATCGGCTGGCTGGGCGAGGTGTTCAGCCGGGCCCAGGCCCCCTTGACCCCGTCGCCCGTCCCGGACAGCTCACCCGGGTCGTACGAGGGCGAGGAGACCAGCGCCAGGATCCGGCCGCTCGACGGCTCGACGGCCGCCACCGCGCCCCGCTTCCCGCCCAGACCCTTGTACGCGGCCTGCTGCATGGACGCCCGGATCGTCGTCACGACGTCGCCGCCCGCCTGCCGGCCCCGGCTGAGGTCGTTCCAGAACGGGAACGGCGAGAGCAGCGCGCTCGTGCCCGCCAGGACGCCGTCCTCGGCGTGCTCCACGAACGTCGTGCCGTACGTCTGGGAGGCGAAGCCGGTCACCGGCGCGTACAACGGACCCTGCTTGTACGTCCGTTCGTAGCGCAGCTGCTGGCCGCTGTCGCGCGAGCCGGTCACCGGCCGCCCGTCGACCAGGATCTCGCCGCGCGGCTCGCCCCAACGGGAGATCGCGATACGCCGGTTGGCCGGGTTCTCGTCCAGCGACCCGGACTGCACGATCATCACCCGCGCCGCGTTGACGAGCAGGGCCACGAGCAGGACCAGGCAGAGCGCCGCCGCGCGCCGGATGTACGGGATCACCGGGCGTCCTCCACGATCGGCGCGACGACCCCGGCCTCGACCGGCTCCGGGCGGGGCGCCCGGGCCGAGTCGCTGACCCGGATCAGCAGCGCCACGATGATCCAGTTGGTCACGACGGACGAGCCGCCCTGGGCGAGGAACGGCATCGCCATGCCGGTCAGCGGGATCAGGCCCATCACCCCGCCCGCGATCACGAAGACCTGGAGGGCCAGGATCGAGGCGAGGCCGATCGCGAGCAGCCGCCCGAAGGGGTCGCGCAGGGCGAGCCCCGCGCGGTACCCGCGCGCGACGAGCAGCGCGTACAGCAGGAACAGGGCGGTGAGGCCGACCAGGCCCAGTTCCTCGCCGGCCGTCGCGAGGATGAAGTCGGACTTGGAGGCGAAGCCGATCAGGATCGAGTGCCCGAGGCCGAGCCCCGTGCCGAGCATCCCGCCCGCCGCGAAGGAGAACAGTGACTGGGCGAGCTGGCTCGGCCCGTCGCCGGCCTCGATCGAGGCGTACGGGTTCAGCCAGTCCTCGACCCGGCTGTGCACATGCGGTTCCACCGAGCCGACCGCGAACGCCCCGACGCCCGCGAGGAGCAGCCCGACCGCGATCCAGCCGGTCCGGCCGGTGGCCACGTACAGCATGATCACGAAGAGGCCGAAGAAGAGCAGCGAGGTCCCGAGGTCCCGCTCCAGGACCAGCACGCCCACGCTCAGCAGCCAGATCGCCGCGATCGGCCCGAGCACCCGGCCGGTGGGCAGCTGGAGCCGCCAGATCCTGCGCCCCGTGTACGCCAGCGCGTTGCGGTTGGCCGCCAGATAGGCGGCGAAGAAGACCGCGAGCAGGATCTTGGCGAACTCGCCGGGCTGGAAGGAGAGTCCGCCGATCCGGATCCAGATCTTCGCCCCGTTGACCGCGGGGAAGAAGATCGGCAGGAGCATCAGGACGAGCGCGCTGGCCATCGAGAGGTACGCGTACCGCTGGAGCGTCCGGTGGTCGCGCAGCAGCACCACGACGGCCCCGAAGAGGGCCACTCCGAGCGCCGACCACACCAGCTGTGCGAAGGCCGCCTGGTCCTTCGGGGTCTCCAGGTCGAGCCGGTAGATCAGCACCAGGCCGAGGCCGTTGAGCAGCACCGCGATCGGCAGCAGCAGCGGATCGGCGTACGGCGCCCGGAACCGCACCGCGAGATGGGCGAGGAGCGCGAGCCCGCCGAGACCGGCGCCGTAGCGCAGCGCGTCCGGTGGCACGGCGCCGCTGTGGGCGAGGCCCACGTCGACGTAGCCGAGGACGGAGAGCAGGACGGCGCAGACGAGGAGGGAGAGCTCCACGCCGCGGCGCTTCGGGGTGCGAACCCCGGGCGGGGGAGCGTCCGCCGTCGTTGCGGTCATGGACCGCAACGTAGCAAGCGATATGGCTTATATCCCTTATGTGTGACGGTGTGCCGTCACGCCACGCCCCTCGTACCCGTCACGGCTCCGGTTCCTCGTCCGGTTCGGCGAGGCTCACGTACTCCGGCAGCGTGAGGCGTGCCTCCGCGCCGCCGTCCGGGGCGTTGGCGAAGACCAGCTCCGCGCCGATCACTTCGGCCTGCCCGGCCGCGATCGTGAGCCCGAGCCCGTGCCCCTTGCCTCCGCTCTCGGTACGGAACCGCTGCGGACCCGTCGCCGGCAGGTACTCCGGATACCCCGGGCCGTGGTCCCGCACGGTCACCACCGCGCCGTCCACGGTCAGCACCACCGGCGGGGCGCCGTGCCGGTGCGCGTTGGCGACGAGGTTGCCGAGGACCCGCTCCAGGCGCCGCCGGTCCGTCTCGACCGTCGCGTCCCGCACCACGCGCACCTCCGTCTCCGTGGAGGACGCGCGGACCACGCCCCGCGTGATCGCGGCGAGATCGTGCACGGCCAGGTCCACGGTCTCGTTGCGGGCGTCGAGCCGGGAGATCTCCAGGAGGTCCTCGGTCAGCGAGCGCATCGCCTTCACCCGGTCCCTGACCAGCTCCGACGGCCGCCCCTCCGGCAGGAGTTCGGCCGCCGCCGACAGGCCGGTCAGCGGGGTGCGCAGCTCGTGCGCCACGTCCGCGGTGAAGCGCTGCTCGGTCTGGAGCTTGCGCTGCAGCGAGGAGGCCATCGTGTCCAGGGCCCCGGAGACCGTCGCCACCTCGTCCTGCGGGCGCGCCGGGTCCTTCGTGCGCGGGTCGTCCACGCGCGCGTCGAGGTCGCCCGCGCTGATCCGCCGGGCCACCTGGGCGGTCAGGTGCAGGCGCCGGGTGACCCGGGTGACCGCGAACGCGCCCACGAGGAGCGTCGCCCCGATCGCGAGGACCGAGGAGCCCAGGATCGACCGGTCGAGGCCCTCGATGATCTCCTTGCCCGGGGAGTAGTCCACTCGCACGGCGAGCGCGCGGCCGTCCGCCGGCGCCGCCGCCCACATCGTCGCCCGGCCCTGGTGGTCCTCGACCACCGTGCCCCGCTGGCCCTTCAGGGCCAGCGCGCGCAGCTCCTCGGGCAGGCCCTCGGGATCGATCCCGGCGGCCCGGGGCAGCGGGTCGCCCGCCTCGTACGCACGGGAGGCGGCGCCGAGCCGGGTCAGGGCCCGCTCGCGGAAGTCGTCCTCGGTCTGGCCCGCGACCGACACATGGACGAGGGCGCCGAGCAGCGCCGCCAGGGCGCAGCACATGACGGTGATGAAGACCGCCGACTTCCAGGTGAGCGTCGCGGTCCAGGCCGGGAGCCGGGGCCTGCGCCCGCGGCGGGCCGTCACGAGGGCTCCACGAACGGGTCGTCGGAGCCGGAGCCGGAGCCGGAGCCGGAGGCGGAGGCCGGGGGCTCGGGGGAGCCCGAGGGCCCGGGCACGCGCGAGGTGGCGGCCGGTGACGGGCGGGGCGTGGGCTCGACGAGCCGGGGCTCGGGCGCGGGCGGGGCGGACGGGCCCCGCGGCTTGACGCGGACGATCTCGTCCCGGGTCGGCAGCATCGCGCGCTGCTGCTCGTCCCAGGACCAGGCCGTGCGGTACTCGTACCCCGGGATGCCCGCCGAGGCGGCCCGCACGATCAGGTCACGCCCTGCCAGCTCGACGCTGATCACCTGGTCGACGGTGGACATGACGCGGGTGAGCCCGTGGTTCTCGGCGAGGTAGACCCGCAGCCCGACCTGCTGGTCGGGCATGCGGATGCCGACGATCAGCTCGTCGCGGCCGTTGCCGGTCAGATCCCGGTAGTAGGCCCGCATGACCGGGCACTTCCCCGGTTCCTGGGTGCACCGGCCGATCTGCCGGGCCGTCTCCTCGTACATGCCGTCCGCGCCGGAGTACGTGTCCGGGTGGGCGTTCACCTCGGCCCGGACGACGGCCACCGGGTCGACCCGGCGGACGTCGTTGTCGGGGACGTCGATGCCGGGCACGGACTGGGTGTCGGTCTCGCCGTAGTCGAGCGGCGGCTCGGTGGCCGGGGGCAGTTCGGGCCAGAGCCGTACGGGGCCGATGGCGGTGGGGGTGGCCCCCGCGCTCTTCAGCTCGCCCTCGGTGCCGCAGCCGGACAGCACGAACGGCGCCGCCACGGCCAGGGCCACGGCGGCGACGAACCGCAGTCCGCGCTTTCCCACTCCGCTCCTCGGAGGTCCGCTCTCCGCGACCCGCTACTGCACGAGGTCGGCGAAGAGGATGATGTTGTCGGTGCGATGACCGTCCTCGATCGGTCCGCCGCAGGTGATCAGGCGCAGCTCGGGACGGTCGGTCTTCCCATAGACCTTATTCGTAGGGAAGTCCCTTTTGTCGACCTGCTCGATCGCGCGGACCTCGAAGACGGCGGTGGAGCCGTCCGCGCGGCCGACCTCGATCAGGTCCCCGGCGCGCACCTTCGCGACGTCGCGCAGGAGCGCCGGGCCCTTCGCCGTGTCGTAGTGAGCGACCAGGACGGCGGGCCCCTTCTCGCCCGGCGTCACCCCTCCTGTGTACCAGCCCGCCTGTCCGGCCCGGTCGACGGAGGGCACCTGGAGGCCGCCCTCGGCGTCCAGACCGAGCCGCAGCACCGGCGAGGTGTCCACGCCCGCCGCGGGCACGACGAGCCGCGTCGGCTCCGAGGCCGCCATCGGCGGGGCCTGGTGCCGCGACGGGGCCACCGAGACGTTCGTCACGGAGACGTCGGGAGCGACCGGCCCCGGAGCCGCGCCCGCGACGGTCGAGCAGGCGAGGAGGCCGCCGCCGAGGGCCAGCGCGAGCCCGGAGCCGGCGAACAGCCGCCGGCGGCGGCTCGGGCGGTCGGTGACGGCGGGGCGCATGAACGGCATGGACGGCTCCGGATCCTCGCGACGACTGCTGGTGGATTCGAAGCTAAATGTCCGCTATTGCGGCCTTGTAACAGTGGGCCGTAGGCCCCGCGACGAAGCCGTCACAGCCCCGGGCACGCCCAGGGCCGGGGTCTAGGGCCGGTCCATCCGGTCGAGCGCGGCCCGGCAGAAGGTCACCAGCTTCTCGTCCTCGTGGACGTCATGGCTGCTGTAGCCGCTCTCGCGCACGTTGTGCCGCCGCTTGCGGTCCAGCTCCGCGCGGATCACCCCGCGCGCCTCCAGCGCCGCGGGCCCCATCTCCGCCAGGGACTCCGCGATGTCCACGCGCGCGTACCGGTTCTCCTCCCAGGCGTCGAGCAGCACCGGCAGCGCGGTCACCGCGTCCCCCGACACCCGCCACAGGGCCGCCGCGCTGCGCACCCGTACCCACAGGTCCCGGCAGGTGAGGCCGGGGAGCAGGGCCGGCGCGCTGCGCGCCGCCGCCGGGCCGATCGTGCCGAGCGCCTGGGCCGCCGCGCACCGGTCGGGCGCCGTCGCGTCGGGCCCCAGCCAGCCCGTCAGCGTCGGCAGCACGGCCTCGCGGTCGCCCTCGACCGACCAGAGCGTCAGCGCGGCCTGCGCAGAGACAGCGGCCGCCTCGCTCTCGAGCAGCGCCCGCGCGTCCGGGATCACCGCCCGCGCGGCGGGCCCGAACGCCGCCATCGCGGTCAGCGCCGCCTCCTGCACCCAGTCACGCCGGTTCGGCGGCGCCCCGCGCAGCACCCGCAGCACCTCGGGCACCGCCTGCACGCCCCGGACCGAGGCCAGCGCGAACAGCAGCGGCGCGGCGTGCTCGTACAGCCGGTCGTCCAGATCGACCCGGGCCAGCCTGCGGCGCAGCAGCGGCGCGAGCGGCGCGGCGGCCGGCCCCAGGGTGGGCACCGCGTACAGCAGGTCCCGCCGCACGTCCGGCTCGACCAGCGCCCGGGCGAGCGGGGGCACGGCCCGGGCGTCCCCGGAGCGGGCGAGCGCCAGGAGCGCCCTGGCCCGACCGTCGGGACCGCCGGGCGGTCCCTCGGGCCGCTCGGCCCACTCCGGGCGCTCGGGTCTGTCGGGGCGGCGGGCCAGCCGCGCGGCGAGGGCGTCCGTCGCGGGCCCCGTCAGCTCGAAGAGCCCCTCGAGGAACGAGGTGGCCGCCTCGCGCAGTCTCGGCTCGGGGTCGGCCAGCTGCGCCCCGACCAGCCGTACGACCTCTTCGTACCGACCGCGCCAGACTCGTATCAGCCCCCCGCACAGCCAGATCGCGTCCAGCCGCTGGCAGCGGTCGGGGCTGCGGAGCTGGGCGAGGATCAGCGCGGTCCGCTCCTCGACCCGGTCGTCGAGCGCGGTGTGCAGGGTCCGCAGCAGCTCGTCGGTCCACGGGGTCGGGCGGCCGGTCGAGCGCTCCTCGAAGAGTTCGCGGACCTGCCCCACCGCCGTGCCCGGCCGGGCGTCGGGCTCCGGCGGCGCCGTCCGCACCTCGTCCAGGAGCCCCGTCACCCGCTCCACCACGTCGTCCGGGACCTCGGCCGGCGCGCACCGGGCCAGCTGGGCGAGGGCCGCGAGCCGAAGCCCGGGCGACTGGGCCGCGCGGGTCAGCCAGCCCAGCCATTCGACGGTCTCGTCCCGCAGCGACTCGTGCCGCCGCGCGATCCGCCCGACGGCCTCCACCAGGGCGAGCCGCACCTCCGTGTCGCACTCGACCGTCAGCCGCTCCCGCAGCAGGGTCAGCACCCGGGCCGGGTCGGGGTGGAGCGAGGCGAGCGCGCACGGCGCCGCGAGCCGGACCTCGGGATCCGGGTCGCCGACCAGCCCGAGGAAGACGTCGGCGCCGGCCGCGACGGCGGACGCCGCCATCGCGTAGTTCGCGGCGGGGATGAACTCCTCGTCGTCCATGTCGAGTTCGTCGAGTTCTTCCTCCCCGCTCAGATCGATGCCGCCGATGCTGGTGAGCAACTCCACGATCCCGCC
The DNA here is from genome assembly GCF_040653315.1 of Streptomyces sp. NPDC047981. NCBI lineage: Bacteria > Bacillati > Actinomycetota > Actinomycetes > Kitasatosporales > Streptomycetaceae > Streptomyces > Streptomyces sp. NPDC047981. The sequence goes on from NZ_JBEZNQ010000046.1 coordinate 61,229, forward strand.
CCGGTCCTGGACCTCGGGATCGGCGACGAGTTCGAGCAGGAAGGGGATGCAGGCGAGCGTCGAGTCGTACACGTCGCCCTGGTGGTGCACGGCCCCGTACATCCCGTCGAGGGCCAGTTCGCGTTCGGAGGGGTCGGACGAGGCGAGTCCGCGCAGCATCCCCGGTACATCGTCGGCAGGGCCGTAAGCATGCCCCAGCGAGGCCCAGTCGACCTCCTCGATCCCCGTCAGCATGCGGCCGCCGCCTTCCCCGTGAGCTGTACCAGGACGCAAGTGTGCACCACCGCACCGTGAACCAGGACCCGCTGACCGGACGCGGTCTCGTAAGGGCCCTCGGGACGCTCGGATTGCGCCATCCACGGGACAGGCGCCGGGAGTTGCCCGCGGCAACCGCTATCCGTCGGACCGTACGCGGACGAAGCGGGCGGTCTCCTGCCGCCCGGACAGCTGCCTCAGCTCCACCGGCAGCGGCTCCGCCAGCAGCCGTACGGGGCCGTGCTCGGGGTCGTCGACGGCCGCCCCGAGCCGCCCCGCCGCCAGCGCGCCGACCTCGCGGGCCTGCGTCGGAGTGAGCTTGGGCGAGGTCGTGACCGTACGGTCGTCGGGCAGGCGGACCACCAGCGCCCTGGGCCGGTCCACCGGCCCGACCAGGCCCAGGAGCAGGCCGTCGAGGGTGTCGGCGTGCCGCACCTTCCGCCAGGACCACGTCTCGCCCGCCCGGTACGGCGAGCGCAGCGCCTTCGCCACGATCCCCTCCACCCCCACCGCCCGCAGATCGCGGAACCAGTCCCGTGCGGTCTCCTCGTCCGGGGTCGCGAGGACGCGCTGCACGGGCGGGCCGATCTCCTCCAGGGCGGTGCCGAGCAGCCGCCAGCGCTCGGCGAGCGGCAGGGGCCTGACGTCCCGGCCGGGGACCGCGAGCACGTCGAAGGCGATGTACGAGACCGGGACGCCCGACCGCCTGCGGTCGGCGGCCGAGCGCAGCAGATCGGTGAAGCTCAGCCGCCCGTCCCGGTACGCGCACAGCTCCCCGTCGAGGACGAGCCCGGCCGGAAGGCCGGCGCCCAGATGGGCCGCGATCTCGGGGAACTCCGGGGCGAGGTCCCGGTGCGAGCGCGACTGGAGCACGACCCTGCGGTCCTCCAGGACGAAGGCCAGGGCCCGGAATCCGTCCAGCTTGAGGGAGTACTGGAACCCCCCGGGGATGCTCCCCTGCGCCGGGATCTCGTCGGCGGGGCGGGGCCGCATCACGTCCACGGGCGGCCGCAGGACGGGTCCGCTCGTCGGGGTCGGGTCCGGGGCCGGGGTCATGGCAGGGCGCCTGCCCGGTCCGGGTCGAGGAGCGGGCCGAGCAGCTCCCCGTACCGCTCCAGACGTGGCGCGATGTCGTCCATCAGAAGCACGAGCCGTTCGGGCGCGTCGCACGCCTCGACCTCCTCCCACGTCACGGGGGCGGAGACGGCCGGCAGGGGGCGGGCGCGCAGGGTGTAGGGGGTCGCCGTCGTCTTGGCCGCCGCGTTCTGGCTGAAGTCGACGAACACCTTGCCGGGCCGCAGGGCCTTCGCCATCCGGTGGACCACCAGCGCGGGGTGGTCCGCCTCGGCCCGGACGGCCAGCTCCTTGGCGTACGCCGAGACCGTCTCGGACGGGGTCGGCTCCAGCGGGACGAGCAGGTGCAGGCCCTTGGCGCCGGAAGTCTTGGCGAAGGCCTCCAGGCCGTCCGCCGCGAGCCGCTCGCGCAGCCAGAGGGCCACCCGGCAGCACTCCACGACGGTCGCGGGCGGCCCCGGGTCCAGGTCGAGGACGAGGCGGTCGGCGACGGCGGGGGACTCGGCCCGCCACTGCGGGGTGTGGAACTCCACGACCAGGTTCGCCGCCCACATCAGCGAGGCGAGGTCCTGGATCATGACCTGCCGGGCGCGCGGCTCGTCGGAGCGGGGGACCGGGGTGGTCTTCACCCAGGCGGGCGTGCCGGGCGGCGGGTTCTTGGTGAAGAAGAGCTGCCCTTCGGGGCCGTCCGGATAGCGCAGGAAGGACACCGGCCGGTCGCGCAGATGGGGCAGGATCGCGGCCCCGACGGTGGCGTAGTAGTGCAGCAGCTCGCCCTTGGTGGTGCCGGTGGCCGGGTGGAGGACCTTGTCCAGATTGCTCAGCGGGAGGCGCCGCCCCTCCACCTCCGTGATCGGCGTCATACGATGAGAATCCCACGAATCCGGAAGTGTCGTGCGAAAGGGATGAAACGTGCGATCCATATGGAACGGCGCCATTTCCTTCGGCCTGGTCAGCATCCCGATCAAGCTGGTCAACGCCACCGAGAGCCGGTCCGTGTCCTTCCGCCAGATCCACGCGGCCGACGGCGGCCGCATCCGCTACCGCAAGGTCTGCGAGCTGGACGGCGAGGAGGTCTCGCAGGCCGAGATCGGCAAGGCCTACGAGGAGTCCGACGGGACCATGATCCCGATCACGGACGAGGACCTGGCGGCGCTGCCGCTCCCGACGGCCAAGACGATCGAGATCGTGGCCTTCGTGCCGGCCGGGGAGATCGACCCGCTCCAGATGGACGCCGCGTACTACCTCTCCGCGAGCGGGGTGCCCGCCGCCAAGCCGTACATCCTGCTCCGCGAGGCGCTGAAGCGCAGCGACAAGGTGGCGGTCGCCAAGTACGCGCTGCGCGGGCGGGAGCGGCTCGGGATGCTCCGGGTCGTGGACGACGTGATCGCCATGCACGGGCTGCTCTGGCCGGACGAGATCCGGGCGCCCGAGGGAATCGCACCGGAGACCCCCGTCCAGGTGCGGGACGCCGAACTCGACCTGGCGGACGCCCTGATGGCCACGCTCGGCGAGGTCGACATCGGCACCCTGCACGACGACTACCGGGAGGCGGTCGAGCAGATGATCGCCGCCAAGGCGGAGGGCGGCGCGGCGGTCGCGCCTCCGGAGCCGGAGGCCGAGGGCGGCGGCCAGGTCATCGACCTGATGGCAGCCCTGGAGAGCAGTGTCCGGGCGGCGAAGGAGGCGCGCGGGGAGAGCGGCGACGTCGCCGAGGTCACCGCGCTCGCGCCCCGCAAGAGCGCGCCGCGCACCCCGAAGGAGACGGGCGCGCGGAAGTCAACGGCGAAGACGGCCGCCAAGAGGACGGCCGCCCCGGCCCGCAAGTCGACGTCGAGGACGGCGGGCTCGGGGACGAGCGCCGGGTCGGCGGCGAAGAAGTCCACCGCGAAGTCCACCGCGAAGTCCACTGCCAAGTCGCCCGCGAAGAAGGCGGCGGCCAGGACCACGGCGAAGAAGGCGTCCTCGGAGAAGGCGGCGGCGAAGAAGGCCGCGACGCCCGCCAAGAAGGCGGCGCCGCGCAAGCGTTCGGCCTGATCCGAACGGAAGACCCTAGCTCTTCAGGAGCTCCCGCAAGGACGACGCCATCGCCGCGACGAAGGCCTCCCGCTCCGCCTCCCCGGCCAGGTCGAGCGAGAGGTACGGATTGAGGTCCTCCAGCTCCACGAGCAGCAGCTCGCCGTCCGGCGCCCGGCAGGCGTCCACCCGCTGGATCCCGTGGGCCAGGTCGTTCCAGTCCACGAACCGCTGCGCGAACTCCAGGTCGGCGGCGGTCGGTTCGTACCGCTGAAGGACCCAGCGGGCCTCCGGGTCGGGCGCGTACAGCGCGTACTGGAAGGCGGGGCCGACGAAGTAGAACGAGACCTCGTACGTGAAGGGGATCCGCGGCTGTACGAGCATCCCCGCCGGGTCCACCTCCCCGAGCCGGGACCGCTCCACGAACCGCAGGCCCACCGAATCCGCCCCCAGCAGCGGTTTCACGACGTACTCCGCCGCCTCCGGCAGCCGGTCGAACTCCTCACGGCGGCCCGCCGTCGGAATGACCGGAAATCCCTCCCTCGACAGCTGCAGGAGGTAGTCCTTTCCGGCCATGTCCCCCTTTCCGGTGAGGGAGTTGAAGACCCGCACCCCGCTCTCCCGGGCCGCGCGCGTGAACGCGTCGTACGCCTCCTGGTAGTGCAGGACGGGTCCGCTGTTGCGGACGACCACGGCGTCGAAGCGGTGCATCAGTCCGGCCGCGTCCAGCGGATGGCAGAGCGCGACCGCGAACTCCTCGCGCAGCCGCCCCGAGAGCCAGATGTCCTCGTCGCAGTAGCGGCGTCCGCGCGCCTGGTAGCCGAGGTCGGTGACGTAGAGAAGCGTTGCCATGTGTTGTCCCATCTGCTCCCGGGTTGGCCGGTTCGCCAAAGATTACGTGACGGAAACGCCGACGATTCGACTTGCTAGTTGACCCGTCCTGCCGCCTAACGTGGGCGAACACCGGTGCGAGCGCCGGTGCGTGGAGCGATTCCGCGACCGGGGCCGACCACCCGGCGCGACCGGTGCGCGGTGGGCCCCGTCATGGACCGCCGGCCCGCAGAGAGGTGAGGCGACAGCATGCACTACCGGATCCTCGGACCGGTGCGGGTATGGCGGGGGGACACCGAGCTGCCCAGCCGGGCGGACGCCCGGCGACTGACCGAACTGGAGTTCTCGGGCATGCCGCCCGCCGCGGAAACGCGTCCGGAGAGCGCTCTCGGCGCGGCCGTCGGTGAACTGCGGGCCACCAGGGGCGGTCTGTTCGCCTTCTCCGTCGGCGCCGCACAGGTTGACGCGCGTAGCGTCCTCTCGGCGCTCTCGGCGCTCTCGGCGCTCTCGGCGCTCTCGGCGCTCTCGGCACCGCGACCTGCCGGGCCTGCCGGCCCCGGTCAGGTCAGGGAAGCAGGACGACCGTGCCGTGGCCCGCGCGGAGGGCGGGCCACGGCACGGTCGTCCCCGCTGCCGCTGTGCAGGTCCGGACGTCGGTTTCCGGTCGACTCCGTGGTCCAGGCCTTCTCGTCGCCTGAACCTCGAACAAAACTTCCTGCACTGCTGTTTCTACGGTCGGAGGTCGCGGAGCACCCCGCTGACGTTCAGCACTTCGTGGCAGTCCGACGCCTGCTTCCCGGTGGCCGGGGTACCCGGCTTCGCGCACGTCACCTCTGCGGTGACCGTGGCGTTCTCCGGGATCTCGATGGGGGTGACCCAGTGGTAGTCCTGGTTGCGGAACGTCTCCAACGCGATCGTGGTGATCTTCCGGTCTCCGAAGGAGAACGTGATGATGCCCTCGTCGCCCTGGAAGTTGGCCACGACCACGTCGGTGATCCCGAAGACCTTGCCCGCGGGCACCTGGTACGTGCCCACCTTCTTGGCGCCGGTGCCCGTCTTGATGTCGATCGTCGCCGAGCTCTGCTGACCGCCACCCGTGCCGCCGGAGCCCGAACCGGAGCCCGAGCCACCGGATCCGCCGTCGCCCTGCCCGCCGGAACCCTGCTCCCCACCGGGGGCGGGGGTCGGCTTCGGCTTGGCCTTCTCGGCCTCCTGCTGCTTAGCCGTCTCCTCCTTCTGCGCGGCGGTCGCGGCCTCCTTCGCGGCGCTGCGCACCGCCGGCCGGACCAGCGCGAACCAGGCGACCAACAGCGCCATCAGGATCGCGAGCAGGATCAGCAGCCACTTCGGCAGGATCGGCAGCTGGACGAACTCGCCCTCGACGACGGCGGGTACCTCGGCCGGCGGGGCGGGCACGTCGTCCGGAGCGCCGTCGGTCTTCGGCGAGGCGCCGGCCTCCGTGTCGGCGTCGGCGACCTCGATCTCGAAGGGCCAACTCACCGGCTCGCCGAACCAGATCAGCGAGCGGACCGAGGCCTTCAGGCCGATCTCCGCGGACTCGCCCGGTTCCAGACGGCGCCTGCTCGGCGTGGCCTTGAGGGTCAGCTCCTCACCGGCCTGCCGGCCGGTCGGCGCCAGCGACACCGGGGTGTTGCCCAGGTTGCGCAGGGCGAGGCGGTACCGACCGCCGCGCCAGCCGCGCCGCCGGCGGGGCCGCAGCTCCTTCTGGAGCTCCCGGAACGCCTCCACGCGCACCGTGGTCTCCGGGACCACCACGTTCTCCGGGTGCTCCACGGGCAGTACGCGCACACCGAGCGGCTTCTCGCCGGCGCGGACGTCGGGGGAACGCGGCGGCGCCAGCTTGACCGTCACCGTCTCGGACGTGCCGGGATACAGCGAGACACGGGCCGGTTCGACGGTGGTCCAGGCGGCGCATTCGCCGACCACCGTGAACGTGTACGCCTCGACGATGTCGCTGTCGTTGCGGACGTTCAGGGTGGTCGTCGCCTCGCCGCCGGGCGAGACCGTCACGGTCGGCATATCGAGTTCGGCAGAAGTGGTCACGCTCGGGAACCTAGGTCGCCAACTGGCCCTTCTCCAGGGGCGTGAGGGCCAACGACCGGGCAGCGCGACTGCCCCCAAGGACCATCGGCGCGGGACACGCGCCACCACACAACCAGCCGCCGACCGCACCAGAACCGGTCGGCGGACGACGAGGAAACGGGTGGGAACCATGACGAATCATGATCAGTGCGATACGAGGGTCTCGGTCTCGGTCTACGCCGAGGACCTGATCCTGCAGGCGGGCATCGTCGAACAGCTGCGGCGGCGGCCCGAGGTGCAGCTGCTGCCCGAGGCCGAAGCCGACAAGGCCAGGGCGACCCTGGTCGTGGTGGACACGGTCGACGACTCCACCGTGCAGCTGCTGCGCCGCCTCCAGCGCAACACCGCCACGAGCACCGGACTCGTCGTCGGACGGTTCGAGGCCGGGTCGCTCCAGACGATGATCGAGTGCTCCGTCGCCGCCGTACTGCGCCGCTCCGAGGCCGACCAGGACCGGCTCGTCCACCTGGTCACGGCGCTCGCCAAGGGCGAGGGTGTGCTCCCGGGCGACCTGCTCGGCAAGCTCCTCGCCCATGTCAGCAGCCTCCAGCGGACCGTGCTCGACCCGCGCGGCCTGACCCTCTCCACCCTCACCACCCGCGAGGCCGACATGCTCCGCCTGGTCTCCGAGGGTTTCGACACCGTCGAGATCGCGCAGAAGACCTCGTACTCCGAACGGACCGTCAAGAACGTGCTGCACGAGGTCACCACCCGGCTCAACCTGCGCAACCGCGCCCACGCGGTGGGCTACGCCATGCGGCACGGACTCATATGACCCCCGCGGGGTCCCGTACGGCCTCCGCGCGGACCCGGGCGACCCCCGCGCGGCCCCGTACGACTCCCGCCGGTGCCCTAAAGAGCAGCGGACGTTTCCCCCGGTGCGGGTACTCGCGGCCTGTCGCCACCCGCCCGGGGCTGTGACGCTCGACCACGGTGAACCGTTCTCAGACTGCGAGGTGGACGTGACCGGCACCCCAGGCCCGGCGGGCCGTACCCGGGTGGGAAGACTGGCCGTCGCCGTGGCGGTGATCGTGCCCCTCCTCGCGGTGAGTTCACCGCAGGCGGCGACCCCCGCCGCCGCGCCCGTC